>NZ_JAYESN010000241.1:0-4480 GCF_034860625.1 Lamprobacter sp. | reverse complement strand
GTCGCCGAGTCGTTGCCGCGGTTGCCGAACACCATGGTGCAGATATTCACCGCCGTGCCGTTGGCCATCTCCGGCGTGATATGGAACTGCTTGCGATAGTCGACCGCGCGCCGCCCCATCCAGCTGTTGAACACCGCCTTGACCGCGATCTCGAGCTGGATCATTGGATCGGACGGGAACGGCTTGCCGGTATGCTCCTCAACCACCTTGAGGAAGCGTTCGCTCATCTCCTTGAGATCAGCGGCGGAGAGGTCGACGTCTTGCTTGGCGTGCGCGGCCTCCTTGACGACGTTGAATTCGTGGTCAAAGGCCTCGTCGGAGACACCCAGCGCAACCTTGCCGAACAGCTGGATGAAGCGGCGATAGGAGTCATAGCCAAACCGGTCGTCGCCAGTGGCCTTGATCTCGCCCTGCAGCGTCTCCTCGTTCAGACCCAGGTTCAGGATGGTGTCCATCATGCCCGGCATCGACATCGCCGAGCCCGAGCGCACCGAGACCAACAAGGGGTTATCAGGGTCGCCAAAACCCTTGCCGGTCTTGCGCTCCAGCGCCGCCATCTGATCCCGCACCTGCTCCATCACACCAGCCGGCAGTTGACGATCGGGGGTCTCTAGGTAGGCGAGGCAGGCATCGGTCGTGATCACGAAGCCGGGCGGCACGTTCAAACCGATCTGCGTCATCTCGCAGAGATTTGCGCCCTTGCCGCCCAGCAGCTTCTTGTTCTTGCCATCGCCTTCGTCGAAGGCAAATACCCACTTAGTCGTCTCGGTCATGCTCTCAGTCCTCGGGTTAGGGTGATCAATGCTGTGTATTTGAACGAGCACAGCTGCAGTTGGGAAGTGTCCGAAATCAATTGGTCACAGAGTAACATCGCATATTCTGATATTGGATGACATAAGGGAGTCAGACACCATTGAAAAAATAGGCTTGCTCTGACCCTTTTGAAGAAATCTTCCATCCTGAACCCTTCACTTGTCACCACCATCGACAGCATCCTATCGCCATTCGCACTGACCTCCACACCGGTTGAGCCTGCAAATCCCGATGTTTTTAGCGCGTTTTATCCGCCAACCGGGTAGAACTGCTATCACAACGCAAACCCCGACTAGGGGCGTCGAGCCGTTTATACTGCAGGGCTTCGCCCAGACCTGATCACCCTCGCCGTGCGACCAGGGCCTGCAAAGACATCGACACCGCATCAGCGCCACCTCAAGACGCGCAGGATCTCCGCCATGTTGGACAAGACCTACGACCCCAAGACCATCGAAACCCTCTGGTATCAGCGCTGGGAGCAAGCCGGCTGGTTTGCACCAAACTTAGGTGCTGAAGCCAAGCCCGATGTCCGCAGTGATCGCGGAAAGCGTGGTGGTAGCGGTGGCGTTGAAAGCGGACGTGAAGATTGCGGTGATAGTGGCACAACCAGCGATCGGGGCCAAAGCCACACCACGCCGCCGTTCTGCATCATGATCCCGCCGCCAAACGTCACCGGCAGCCTGCACATGGGCCACGGCTTCAACAACGCCATCATGGATGCGCTGGTGCGCTACCACCGCATGCGCGGCGAGCCGACGCTCTGGCAGCCAGGCACCGACCATGCCGGCATCGCCACCCAAATGGTCGTCGAGCGTCAACTCGAAGCCGAGGGCAAGACCCGCCACGACCTCGGCCGCGAGTCCTTCATCGAGCGCATCTGGGAATGGAAGGCGGAATCCGGCGGCACCATCACCCAGCAGCTGCGCCGGCTCGGCTCCTCGCTCGACTGGCAGCACGAGCGCTTCACCATGGACGAAGGCCTCTCCAACGCCGTCATCGAGGTCTTCGTCCGGCTGTTCGAGGAAGGACTGATCTACCGTGGCAAACGCCTAGTCAACTGGGACCCGGTGCTGCACACCGCGATCTCGGATCTGGAGGTCATCGCCGAGGAAGAGGCCGGCTTCATGTGGGATCTCAAGTACCCGCTGAGCAACGGCACCGGCGCCATGATCGTCTCCACTACCCGCCCGGAGACCATGCTCGGCGACTGCGCCGTCGCCGTGAATCCTGAGGATGAACGCTATAAGCACCTGATCGGCGAGACCGTCGAGCTGCCACTGACCGGCCGGCGTATCCCAATCATCGCCGACGAGCACGCCGACCCCGAGCTCGGTACCGGCTGCGTCAAGATCACCCCGGCGCATGATTTCAACGACCACGCGGTCTGGCTGCGTCATCGCGACGAGACGCCGATCACCGACCAGCCGCATGGCGGCCTGATCAACATCTTTACCGCTGATGCCGCCATCCGCGCGAACGCACCTGAAGAGGGTGAGCTGATCCCCAGTGCCTACGCTGGTCTCGATCGCTTTGAGGCGCGCAAGCGCATCCTCGCCGATCTCGAGGCACAAGGGCTGCTGGTACAGGTCCGCGATCACCGCCTGCCGGTGCCGCGCGGCGACCGCTCCGGCGCCGTGGTCGAGCCCTACCTCACCGATCAGTGGTACGTGCGGATTGAGCCGCTCGCCAAGCCCGCGATCGAAGCGGTGGAAAAGGGCCAGATCCGCTTCGTCCCGGACAACTGGAAGAACACCTATTTCGAGTGGATGCGCAACATCCAAGACTGGTGCATCAGCCGCCAGCTCTGGTGGGGCCATCGCATCCCGGCCTGGTACGACGATGAGGGCAACATCTACGTCGGCCGCTCCGAGGCCGAGGTGCGCAGCAAGCACGGTCTGAGCGCCGACTACCCGCTGCGTCAGGACGAAGACGTGCTCGACACCTGGTTCAGCTCCGCACTCTGGCCCTTTAGTACGCTCGGCTGGCCGCCTGAGCATAACGCCGAGCAAATGGCACAAACAGCCCAGACAGCGCAAACAACGCACAAGCCGCAGCAAGCGACCAAACAGCAGGGGGCAGCCAATCAGCAGCAAGCGACCAAACAGCCTGGCCAGGTCGGTGAGCAGCCGCCAGCTGAACAGCTCGATCGGCTCGCAACCTTCTATCCCACCTCAGTGCTGATCACCGGCTTCGACATCATCTTCTTCTGGGTCGCCCGGATGATCATGATGGGGCTCAAGTTCATGGGTGACGTGCCGTTTCGCGACGTCTACATCCATGGCCTGGTGCGCGACGCCCAGGGCAACAAGATGTCGAAATCCAAGGGCAATGTCCTTGACCCCATTGATCTGATCGACGGCATCGAACTCGAGCCTCTGGTCGCCAAACGCACCAAGGGCATGATGCAGCCCCACCTGGCCGAGAAGATCGCCAAGCAGACGCGCAAAGAGTTTCCGGACGGCATCCCCGCCTTCGGCACGGATGCATTGAGATTCACCTTCGCCGCGCTCGCCACCACCGGCCGTGACATCAAGCTCGATCTCGGCCGCGTTGAAGGCTACCGCAACTTCTGCAACAAGCTCTGGAATGCCTCGCGCTATGTGCTGATGAATACCGAGGGGCAGGATTGTGGGGCCGGGCTCAGTGCTGGCGCGAGCCCCCTCACCAGTCTAAGCCCGGAAACCGACTCAGTCAGCCAGGGCCAGGCGGCTCAGAGCACAGATCGAGAGCTGGCCCACACTGGGTCCGGCGCTGATTCGACATCCAATCACGCGTCAAATCGAGACAGCAAACCGGGGCCACTGGAGTTCAGCGCCGCCGACCGATGGATTCGGAGCCGATTGAACCAGACCATCGGCGACGTCCGCGCATCCCTCGACACCTACCGCTTCGACCTCGCCGCCCAGGCCATCTACGAGTTCACCTGGAGCGAGTTCTGCGACTGGTACCTGGAGTTGGCCAAGCCGGTCTTGACCAGCGAAACCGCCTCAGACGCGGCCAAGCGCGGCACCCGCTGGACCCTAGTGCAAACGCTCGAGGGGCTGTTACGCCTCGCCCACCCCTTCATGCCCTTCATCACCGAAGAGATCTGGCAAAAATTGCGCCCGCTTGCAGGCACGCCCGGCGGCTACCAGGGTGACAGCATCATGCTCGCGCCCTACCCGGCCGCCGACAGCGCCCTCGACGACCCCGACGCCGAGGCCGAGATCCACTGGGTTCAGCAGTTCATCCTCGGCGTGCGCCGCATCAAGGGCGAGATGAACATCGCGCCATCAAAGCAGCTGCCAGTCTTAGTCGCCAACGCCAGCGCCCGCGACCGGCAATGGACCGAGCAAGCTCGCCCTTACCTCGACTTCCTCGCCCGCACCGAATCGATCCGCCTGCTCGATGACGAATCAGAGGCCCCCGAATCGGCGATCGCCCTCGTCGGCGCGATGAAGATCCTGATCCCGATGGCCGGTCTGATCGACAAAGACGCCGAACTCAAACGCCTCGACAAAGAGATCGCCAAGTTACAAGCCGACATCGAACGGATCGAGAAGAAGCTCGCCAACCCAAGCTTCGTCGACAAGGCGCCCGCAGCGGTCGTCCAGAAAGAACGCGACCGAGCTGCCGAGCAACAGGGCGCGCTTGCCAACCTCAGCCTGCAGCGTGAACGGATCGCAGC
>NZ_JAYESN010000240.1:0-4540 GCF_034860625.1 Lamprobacter sp. | reverse complement strand
AATAAGATTACTCTTTTTATTATTATGAGAAATGAAGAAAATCTAAAAATAAAATTACAATCTATTGTATTGAGGTACTTATGCGATATAGCAAGATCACCAAGCCCAACATCTTCTAGGGCGCTAGCCATCGCGATCTTTAAATCACTCCAAGTGTTTGCATCATTCATCGCTTGATTGGATAAGCTAAAGGCTTCGCCGTCAAGACTAAATCTAATTTCACGCACAGAGATATTTTCGAGTTCAGCGCTAGAGACTCGTCCAACGTTATCTATTTCCTGAATTATCAAGGAAAGTATCGAGTCATCGCGAACGTTCACTTGATCAATCACAGCATCAATCGCTGTCTCCACACGCTCCCCATAGTCAAACGGACTTGCAGGACGCCCCCCTCCATCGGCTGGCGTAGCGACAAACGTAAACACTTGCAAAAGCGTGATGAACGCATTACTGGCTTGAGGCACACCGTCTTCATCGAGCTGAACCTGGCGGCTCAGAATCTAGGTAAAAATACTTTCAAGACTGGGATTGAGATCAACGCCTGCCAGTTGCTGCATGACGTTTTGTGCAAAAGTGTGTTCGATGGAAGTCATAACGATGTCTTAGATCCTAAAAGAGTTGAGCATTGGACGCTGATGGCCAGAATGTCCGTTGCTTCTGATCCGTTCACACACGGCTTGGCACTGTTCAAGAGTTCCGAGAAGCGTCGTGTGTACAGGGAGGAGAGGTCGAGAGCAGGCAGATGTCAGGGGAGGTATGCAAAACTTGGGCAGTCTGTCACGGCTTTGTCACGTTTGATTGTAGTCGTTTTCTCGCGGTTTGCGTGGCCTGCTGCTTACCCGCAATGACCATGGACAGCTTGGATCTTGCTCGTTGCTGAGTCCAAATCCGAGTCATACGGTCAACAATGATCGGGATTTCACTCTGTACTCCGTCTTGCTGATCAGAGAGCAAAGCCAACCAGGCCCGATCAGCACTGTCCTGCACACTCACCCGCTATCGCGGATAACGCTTCCAGCGCCCGTCTCTGTCCGATCTCCTTCCTGCCTAGCCCTCACCGCTCGATTTCCCTCCGACCCGTTCGCCTCACATCGAGGCATCCTCCCTGACGTCCCCCTTAACGGTGTCCGGTTTCGAAACCAAAGAAGCACGCATGAGCGCATCGCTGTCACCTCGCTACCCATCATGAAACGCGCGAGCCTGGAAAAACCCCCCGCTCAAGCATCGAAAAAGCCTTCCCGAGATCCGAGCAGACGGCGCAGCCGCTCCCGGCCACGGGCGAGCAGTCGTTCCGCCGCTTTGGCGGTGATTCCCATGGCGGCGGCGATCTCCTGGTAGCCCAGGTCTTTCTCGTAGCGCAGCACAAGGGCCGCGCGAACCGCAAAGGCGGTTTCTTGCCGCATCATCCTCTCTGCCGCGCTGGGGGCGGGATCGGGCTGGTCTGGAACCCGGTCGAGCAGCACCGGCTGGTGTTTCCTGGCTCGGTCCAGGCAAAGGCGAGAGATAATCCGGTAGAAATAGGTTCGAAACTGCGCGCTCGGCCGATAGCGTCCGGAGGCGTCGAGGAGGCGTAAGAAGGCCTCCTGGACAATCTCGGCGGCGTCATCCTGATTCCCGGCGAAGCGATAAGCGACCCGCCAAGCCCAGGCTTGATGACGCTCGACCAGCCGGGCAAACGCCGTCATGTCGCCGCAGCCGGCAGCCTGCAGCAAGACTTCATCCTGCTCGGTGTGATTGGACATGCGAATGTCGCCGAACGCTGAAGCGACTGGCTTATCGTGGATGGTCTTCTAGGTGCGCGAATCGAGATTGATCCAAAGTGCCAATCTGTGTGATATCGCCGCCATCCTCCATGAAGGCGCCAACCGTCTCGCGCAGGAAGACCAAGTAGTCGAGCGTGTCGGCGCGAGCCTGGGCGAGGTCGGTAGCGGGGCCGTGCCCCGGCACGATGACCTTGGGCTCCACTGCGGCTAGGATCTCGAAGGCCTCGATCCAATGCGCGCTGCTGGAATGTGGCATCACGCCGAGCATGCGCCCGACATAGACCACGTCGCCGCTGAATGCGATGCGCTCGTCCGGCAGCCAGACGAGGCTGTCGCCCGGTGTATGGGCCGGGCCGACCCTGCGCAGCTCGAAGCGTGTGTCGCCCAGGCTGAAGGTCATGGTCTCGTCGAAGGTCTCATCGGCGTAGACTGGCTCGGTGCCAGCGAGACCGTCGACGCCGACCAGGTTCTGCAGCCTGAACAGCTGCTCCTCAAGCCGCGCGCGCTGATCCTCGACCGCTGCCTGACTCGCGATGATGCGCGCGCCGCGTTGCTTGAAGTACTCATTTCCCAGCCAGCGGTGATCCTGTCCGCCCGTGTTGATGACAATCTTCACCGGCTGATCGGTCACCTGCTTGATGAGCGCATCGATCGCTGCTGCGCCCTTGGTGCTGCCGCCGGCATCGATCAGCACCACGCCGGCGTCGGTGACGACGAAACCGAAGGTCGCGTTGTTGCCAAGGTTTTCGGGCGTGCGGTTGCCAAAAGGGCCGACGATGGCGTCGATGCGGTCGCTGATCGGCTGCAGACGCAGACCGGCGTCCTGGTCCGCTGCCAGCGCGACGCTGGCGAGCAGCAGGAGCGCCATCAGCATTAGCCTGGACAGCAGTGTTGGATTTGGCATGGGTGTCTCCTGATCATTTGGGTGATGTCACGAAAGGTATCGCTGGGCTTGGATCAAGTCGATCCATTCGCGTCTTCATCCTCTCCGTCTTCTACGCCTGGTATTACCTGCGGCTGCTGCAGGCTCGGCGCTGGCGCGGCCGCGCCGATCTGTCGGAGCCATTCACGCGGATCAATCTGCCGGCGCCGATCTTCGTCATGGGCGCGACGGTTTTCGACACCCAGCCCAATGGCTCCTATCTGGTCGGCTCCTTCAGTGGCCTCTATCGGGTCGATCCGAGTGCCGAGCGTGCGGTCAATCTATTGGTCGATGAGGCCCCCGACGTCGAGCGCAGCCTGCGCCCGGCGGCGACCATGGTCACCGGCTGGCTGACCTCACCGGAGGGCGACGCCTACATCGCCACCCATTATCAGGGCTTGGTGGCCAACAGCGGTGAAGCCGCCGACGCCTTCCAGATGCCCCCAGAGTTGCGCGAGCAGTATCGGATGCCGCTCTGGAACTATCTGTTCGAGGTCCACAATGGGCGATTTTTCCAAGAGTGGCTCGGCGGCGGCTATATCCTGATCGTGCCGCTGGGCGCCTTGTTGCTGGTGCTGATCACGCTGACCGGTGTCTATGACTGGCTGCGCAATCAGCTTGCGCATCGGCGGCGTCAGCGTCTAGCGTAATTGCTGAGCGTCAGTGGTGGCCGGCTGGCGACGATGAGATCGCGACGGGGTCGGGAAACCAGGTCGCTGATGAGCGAGGGCTCAACGCTGCAAATCAGCCGCACGCGCCTTTAGCGCGTCCGCTGGATGCGCTTGTTGGAGCCATTGTGCCTGCACCTGCTCGGCAGCCTTGTTTGCCATGTCCACCAAGATGTCGATTCGATAGTCTGCGGACTTGTTGATTTCGCGCTTGACATCCCAGAGTTCGGCTAGGATGGGATCTGGAGCTTCGACGTGAGATCTGCGCTCGCGAGTGTAGGTCATGTCTCGATCTCCAAGAGTTCTTCGGGGGTGGTTAGTAAAGGCGGGTTATATCCCAGGGTCCGTAGGCCGTCGAGAAGCCTTTGCTTTGCATCGGGTCCCGCCAAGTGGGCAAAGTTCCAGGTTAATAGATAGTGCATCTTAGACACGGTAGCAATGGCCATGTGCAATGCATCCTCTGGTTCGCTCGCTGGAACGATGCCGGACTGAATCAAACTCATGGCCAAGTCTCTAGCTTCAGTGCAGATGGGTAGCGACGGCAGATCACGCAACGCCTGTAGGCGAAGGTTCGCTGCTGTTGGGTCGCCTTTCGCCGCTTCCTCAATGACCAAAGCGGATATGGCGAGTACCTAGCGTTCCGGCGCTTGCTCCCACCAATCACGAGTCAATGTCTGCCGGGCTGCCGTGACAAAATCGCGACTTAAACGCGCCGTCAGGTAAGAAACAATGGATGTTTCGACGTAAACTGTCGGTTTCATCTGAATTTCTACTGTTCTCGCTGATTGCGTATCACGTCGAGTGATTGTTTGCGCTGACATCACCCATAAGCGGCAGCGCTTCGATTTTCGAATAATGAAGCACCATCAAGTCTTCTTCCTTAATCCCGAGCATCGCGTAAGCCCTGCCATCGTCTCCGCAAAACTCGACCTCATAGGCGGATTTTCCAAGCGTCTCGACGACAGTACCAACTTGCCCCTTGACCAACTTCGCCTCTGGTAAATCTCGAAGTAACGCGACCACTTTCAACTCTTTGATTTTGCGTGACATAAAAGGATGGTACTCATAGTACGAAACAGGAGGTAAGTACCTCAATACAATAGATTGTAATTTTATTTTTAGATTTTCTTCATTTCTCATAATAATAAAAAGAATAATCTTATTTTTTATAGATAGTACGCTTTTTT
>NZ_JAYESN010000239.1:0-4541 GCF_034860625.1 Lamprobacter sp. | reverse complement strand
ACCTTACCCGAGTCTCTAGACAGGTCGGTATGTGACAGAACGGTGTAAGCAAACCGATCTTTCAGAAAGGGATTGAGTTCACTGTTGTTTTGCGCCAGATAAACGGTCCAGTTGTCCCGCAATTTTTTCGGGCACAAGACCAATGCTTTATGGTTGCGTAACTCGTAGTATTTGATGACTGCAAGGGCAGTATATGTTTTTCCTAGACCGACGCTGTCCGCGAGGATGCAGCCGTTATGGCTGTTGATTTTATGGATTGCACCTTTCGCGCCGTCTTTCTGGAAATCGAACAGCGTTTTCCAGACTTGCGTATCAATGATGTCAGTGCGGTCAAATAATTGGGCTGCATCATCTTGGTCAGACAGAAATCGTTCGAAAACGTGGTAGAGCGTTTTGAAATAGATGAACTCTGGTGAATGATTGACATAGAGCTGTTTCAGGTACTTCAGTACGTCTTCCTTGACATCGGCGACCAGCTCGTCGTCGTTCCAAATATCGTCAAACCAGGCCTTAAGATCAGCGCGATCTCGATCACTATCAACAATGAGGTTGAGTTCGATATTGGAGGTGGCCGACAGTCCCAGGCCCCGACGAGTAAAGTTTGAACTGCCTAGAATGGCATGCTCGCGGTATCCGTCATAGAGATGATAAAGCTTACCGTGTAATAGATTAGACTGGCGTATTGAGCGTATTTCGACCTTGTTTGAAATCCATTCAGCACAACGGCGGGCAACCTCCTTCTGTTTTAGGCGGTTGGATAACTCCAAGTGTTCATCTTCGATTTTGAAAGATTTCTTGTCTGTCTTCTCAGGATCAAGTGATGTGATAAAGCTGGGTTCGCCGAACAGGAATCTCAGACCTTTGATTTTTTCCAGTTGCCTTTCTAGAGCCTCATAGGCATAAATTGTGAAATAGGCGGAAACGACAGAAAACTGACTTCCTGCTGATAATTTCTCGATAAGAAACTCAGCAACCTTGCCATGGTGGTGGTTGTCGCGAATGCTAAAGCTTTGTGCGGGTGACATCCGTTTCACTTGGCATCACTCCCTCTCTTCGCTGACCGCGCTTCTTTGATCAGCACCTCCTCCATATTGGCGATGGAGCGAAGCATCTGCTGTGCGGCGGTGCACAGCGCATCCTTAACGCCGGAATCGATGCGGAAGGACAACTTGGTCTTGATGGTATCCATGGCTCCCCTGTCGGACCACTTAAAAGTACCGCAATATATTGCAGCGTACCGTATAAGCCATAGTAACAAGAACAGCAGGCGATTGCTCAATTCAGATTTTCATAAATCCTATATATCAATAACTTGAAGAATTTGCGCAACTACTCAAGCTACCCCAAATCGCGCTAAGCTGAGTCTATGACGCTGCACCGGCGGCGAGGCGCAGCGCGTCAAGCTCAGCCGCGAGCTCTCCAAGCGCGGCACCGGTCGCACCCTCTACATCATCGACGAGCCCACCACCGGCATGCATTTCGAGGACGTCAAGCACCTGCTCCAAGTGCTGCATTGGCTGCGCGATGCCGGCAACACGGTCGTCGTCATCGAGCACAACCTGGATGTAACGTACATTCCGCACCAGCTTGCGTAAGCTACTGAAATAATTAGCATCAGCTTTTTCTCGCGAAAACAAGAAAGGAAGCAACCCGCTCATGTCAGCTGTTCCCATCGATCTTTGGTTGAGTTCGTCCGCGCAGGCTCTGTCTTTGCTGCCCACCGGCCTGATGGCCCTACTCGGGATCAACCTCGGTGCGCTCGTGCTGCTGCGCTTACGATCACCGATCGTCATCGACAACCCGGACCGTCGCTCATCGGCGACGCCCACAGCCAACTGGCCTAGCGTTGTGGTGCAGCTCCCGGTCTTCAATGAGGGGCTGCTAGTGCGGCCCTGTCTCGAGGCCATCGCTCGCCTCGACTATCCCACGGATAAGCTCTCCGTGCAGCTGCTAGACGATAGCGATGATGGCTCAGCAGCCGACAATCGATTACATGCACATCAAATCGCGCAGCACACTGGACTGCAGATCGACGTCATCCACCGCGTCGATCGCGCTGGATTCAAGGCGGGTGCACTCGCCGCGGGACTCAGCCACACGCAGGCCGAGATGGCTGTAATCTTTGACGTCGACTTCACACCGTCGCCGGACTTCTTACAGCGAGCGCTTCTGCCGTTGCTGCATGACCCCAGTGTCGGCTTCGTCCAGGCCCGATGGGCACACCGCAACCCGCATTCGAGCTGGCTGACTCGGGCTCAGGCCGCACTGCTCGATGCGCATTTCTGGGTCGAGCAGGCGGCGCGCTATCGCAATGGTCTGCCGATCGCCTTCAACGGCACCTGCGGTGTTTGGCGCCTGTCGACCATTGCCGCGGCCGGCGGCTGGCAGGGCGACACGCTGAGCGAGGATCTCGATCTCAGCATGCGCGCTCAGTTCGCCGGTTATCGCGGCGTATTCCTAGACGATCTACCGGTGACCGGCGAGCTGCTCACCTCGGCGCGCGCCTGGCAACAGCAGCAGTTCCGCTGGACCAAAGGCCATGCACAAGTGCTCCGCAAGCTCGGTCCGCGCTTGCTGACCGCGCCCTGGCCAAGGTTATCGCGACTCGCCGTGCTGCTGCAGATCGCCCAGGGGCTGTTCTTCCCGCTCGCTGCGCTGAGTCTCCTGCTGTCGCTGCCTGGAGTCATCCTGGAGAGTCCACCGCATGGGATGTTGGCGGCGCTGGTCTCGGTCATCGGACTAAGCGGTCTGCTCGGAGCGAGCCTCTTCCTCGGACTCGGGCGACGACTTGCCGGCAGCTCCTGGGCACGCACTGTCATCGAGACGATGGGGGCAATGATCCTGCTCGGCGGGCTGCTGATCTCGAACAGTCGGGCGGCACTAGAGGGACTCGCCGGCAGGTCTTCCGCCCTCATCCGATCCGACAAGCCAGGCGCTCGTGGTCAGACGCAGAACCGCGCCCCGCGCTCTGCAGCCGCGCTGCCGGTTGCGCAAACCCTCGCTGGCCTCAGCATCCTCGGCTTGTTCCTGTTGGAGCAGGCCTGGAACGCACCCTTTCTCGCAACCACCGCGCTGGGCCTGCTTGCCGTCGCGCTACCGCAGTGGCAGAGCAGCTTGCCAATCCTAAGGAAACTAGCAGAAATAACCTGAACAGTTTGCTTCAAGAGCTCGGGTCTCGTGGCTTCAATCGGTAGTTCCATTCGCCGTGGAAGTCGTCGCGTTCGAGCGCGAGTTCTGCGAGCATTTTGTCGGAGACCTTGATGCCGGCGGGATAGTCCGTCTCATCAAGCTCGGCGTGGATGCGCAGGCCCTTTGCGGTGGTGGTTTGGCCGATCAGATTGACCACGACCTCACGGCTGAGCAGTGGACGCCCGCGCCAGTTTTGGGTGATGTGGCAGACCATGCGGTGCTCGATCTTGTTCCACTTACTGGTTCCAGGCGGGAAGTGACAGACCTGGATCGTGATGGCGAGCTCGTCGGCAAGCCGCTGAAGGGCGACACGCCACAACCGGATCCGGTAGCCGTTGCTGCCACCACAGTCGGCGGTGATCAGCAGTCGGCGTGCGCTCGGATAGAGCGGTTGGCCCCTCTCGCGCCACCAACGACGGATGGTCTCGACGGCGAACTCGGCCGTGTCATGGGTGATGCCGACGCTCACCCACCCCTCGTTGGCACTGAGGTCGTAGACCCCGTAGGGGGCAACTTTGCCCAAGAGCGGATCGATGAAATCGTACACCCGCACCGCTTCCGGTTGGCCTTTCGGCTGCCATTCATGGCCCGCGTTCTTGAAGTCGCCAATCAGTTCTTTCTTTTTTGTGTCCACGGAAATGACCGGCTCGCCGGTGCTCTGGTACTGCGCCACCTGCGCGGCAATGTGGGCGAACTGGGCATCTCGGTCTGCGTGATGCCCGCCTTCGCGCACCTTTCGCGTCGCCTGCAGGCTGTAGCCGAGCTGGGCCAACAGGTCGCAGGTCGTGCGCTGACTCACCTGGCGCCCCTTGTTGCGCAGCTCTTCGGCCAGGCGTGGCGTACTCTTGCAGGTCCAGCGTAATGGCGATCGTGGATCCCCCCGCGTACTTGGCTCGACCAGCGCATCGAGATCACCGAGCAGGGTCGGGTCTTTCTCGACCAACCGCTTGCGCCCGCCGCCGGGGGCGCGAATCCGCGCTGGCGCGTCGGCGGGTTTCTCCGAGGCTGCATCCAGCTCCCGCAATCCGGCGTAGATCGTCGTGCGAGACAAGCCGCTGGCCTTCGCCACAGTCGTCACACCACCGCGCCCCAAGGCACGTGCTTCGACCGCTGCCCAGAGCCTCAGCGTGGCCTCGTTCAAACGACCCGCCAAGGCGTCATACTTCGCTTTCACGATCTGCGCAGAGTCCATGCCTCCAGGCTAGACTCCGCGCATCAAGTGTTCAAGTTATTTCTGCTAGCTTCCTAAGGGCCAGGGCAAAAAGATCGGCGGCCAACCCGGCCATCGGAAACACAGCCGCCCGCCGTATCCGCCCGAGACGCTCTCCAAGATCCACGAGCACCGCGCCATT
>NZ_JAYESN010000238.1:0-4545 GCF_034860625.1 Lamprobacter sp. | reverse complement strand
CCGCCGCAAGCTCCGCGACCTTCAGGAGCTGGGCTGGATCATCCGTCGCAACAACGGTTTTCTGGTTGCCTCCAGCAAGGCCGCGCAGGATTTGGCGCCCGCGACCGAGGCAACCCTAGGCTACCTGGCGGCCGTCGTCAGCGCCTGCACCGAGGCCATGTCCGACTGACGCATCCGTTTTGCGGCTTGCTGTTCGCCGCCCACTTTGGGCACAGAGGCGCTTGCCGCGGGTCCGTGCATCCGTTGCAATGGGGTTGTCCCAGCCCAATCCATCGGATATCACCATGTACGATCCACGCGCTTTCCAGATCGACGGCGCCATTGCGCTGATCACCGGCGCCGGCATCGGCCGCGCCATCGCTGTGCTCCTGTGCGCGCTGGCGACAGGCGTCGGCTGGGCGCAGGAGGCGATGGCTGAGGAACCCGCGGTCGGCTCCGACGCGCGGGACAGGTCGCTGGCCTATCCCGCGGGCCTCGAGGCTCCGTCCATCGCGCTCGACGAGCTGCAATTGCGGCTCGTCCCGCTGACCGCCGAGCAGATCGCCCCATTGGCTGCCGCTTGGCAGGACCAGGCGCGCACGGCGACGCAGGCGGTGGTCGACAAGAGCCTCGAGATCCGCGCCGCCGACGAGCCCGAGACGGAGGCGCTGCGCCAGGAGCGGCTCGAGCTAGTCGAGGAGCGCGAGCGCGTCTTCGACAAATTCGCGGCGGTGATCTCCAGCCTCGAAGCCAAGGGCGGCGATCCCGCCGATGTCGAGGCGATGCGCGGCTACGTCTCGGCAGTCACGAGTGCGGCGCGCTCGCAGCTGACGCTGCAGGAGTTTGCCGATAGCTTTCTCGACTGGCTGATCTCGCCCGACGGCGGCGTGAGGCTTGCCATCCAGGCCGCCGTGATCATCGCCGCCTGGTTCGGTCTGCTCATCGTTGCCCGGATCGTGCGCGCCTGGGTGCGGCGCGCCGTCGACCGGACGCCGTCGCTCAACGACCAAGCTCACCGGCGGCAATGGAGCGCAGCGGAATTGCCGTCCGGTGCAGTGTCTTGTTCGGCATTAATCTCCTCTTCTGTAGATCACATCGAAGAGTTCTGGTGCGTCCTTGAGTATCGTGGCGACATGAGCCCTCGCCTTAAACTGAAGGGACGGAAAACGCATCTTGAAATCAGCTCCAATTCTCAAGACCTCTTCGTTCCATCCATCAGACTTTCGATTCTCGAATAACCAATCAAGAAACTCCCCTAGACATGCAACCGTTATGATGTCAACTCTGCCCTTCTCATGAATCAGGAACAGAATCCTAATGTCCCGATCCTGTCGGTTGATTTGGTGATACTTCCCGCTGTCAAACCACTGGAGGTTCGCTTGCTTCTTGATTTCGACTCGGAGCGTCTCACCCCGATAATCGATTTCAAAATCGTGCAAAGGAGCGTTAACACGCGTCCACTTCGGCAGCAGGATCGCTACATCGCGCTCGCGTCCACCTCTTCCAGCCCTTTTAAGGTGACGAAATTCACCTGACTGCAAGCCCCTGATTCTTCGTCAAGGTGCTTGCGACGGATCGCGTGGTTCGGTGACCGGCAGATTCACATGGAATCGTAAGTCGCTGATTTTAAATGTTGCTTTTATGCACCTTAAAAGGGCTGGTCCACCTCTTCCTGCGAGGTTGACTTCGTCAATGCGCTCTATGTCAAAAAGGTTTCGTGGCAGTCTCATCGTTTTCCAGTTGCCGAACGCTCTGCTCACCGGTAAATTAGGAGCGTAGCGAGTAATTTATCCGCGTGGAGCAACTTGTTAGTTGCAATCACCTCAAGTTCGGAGGGAGCACCAGTTTTGACTCCCATGTGGGTTCCGCTCCGTCAATGCCAGTTGGCAAAATGGAATCGCTTTTCCATTTAGATTCTTGGATAACCCTCTCGACGGCGACGTCACCACGAACTAAGGCGACAACGATATCGAAATACCCCTTGAGAATATGCTTAATCTCGTACTGGATCTCGTCAGGGTTAACGAGGGTTGCGTTCGGGTATCGTGCAAAAACAGCCTTCTGTACTTCGCCCCAATCACCATTCAAATCAAAGTACAGAACAGGGTAATGATAATCCTGAATAGTCGGAACTACATACCTAACGCCATCGTGGCTTGCTTTAACCTGCAAGCCTGCGGGTTTCGCGCCCACACCGTTACTTTGACTAACACAAAGAAGCTGATTACTGGTGTTATCCCTTTCCACCCAAATTATGTCTCTTTGTGTATCACATGGATTCAGCCCTTTTAAGGTGCATAAAAACAACATTTAAGTTCAGTGCCTTACGATGTTAGGTAAATCTGGCTGTCACCGAACCATGCGGTCCGCCGCAAGCATCTTGAGGAAAAATCAGGGACTTGCGGTCGGGCGAATTTCGTCACCTTAAAAGGGCTGCACATGGATTGTAATGCTGGGGGAAGTGGTTTTTCGCCCTCATTGAGCCAGTTGCAACAGCAACGTAATCATCCAGCTTTTTATGAGGGCGCTGGCCAAATCTTGCATACATCCCAAGAACTCGGTTCACTTCTGAATGCAAGTTGCATAAATTGACCACTAACGATTCGGCAATGCTTCCAATCAGTCTCGTTGCATCTGCATGAGCATTGCCAGTCAAGACCTGTTTTAATACCAACCTTTCTGAACTATATGACTCTTCAATTAACACATCTAGCAGAGTGTTGCCGTATGTGGCCATCTGTAAATCGATAGATGGCTTTCGCAGATAGTCAGATAGGCCTTGTGAGTATTTTACTTCTCCGCCTTCGCCTTCAACGATTACTTTTATATTTGGAGGTATAAACACTAACAACGCCACTACTCACATATTTTGATGGTTAAGCCACTTCACTTGGCAACTAACGTCACGCATCAGCCGGCGCAAAAAGCAGAGCGAGGAACGAGCGGCGCTTTTTGCGTTCGGCTGAATGCGCTCGTTAGGCATCGAACGCCATCTCTAAGCTCGCTGGGGTTTCACCCACTACCGTGAATCCATGGCGCTCATAAAAACGCCTCGCCGGCGCGTTGATTTTGAAAACCTGCAACTTGATTCCGAGATGCTGCTTCGATGCAGAGGAGATAATCCGTTTCAAAACGTTTGCCCCTAGCCCCTTCTTTTGATGCTCCGGAGCGAGTAAGAGCATTCGGATGTAGACTTCATAACTATGTTTCTCTACTTGGACATAACCTATCGGTTGACTTTCGCGTAAAACCACCGTTATCTGGTCTGGATCAAAGTGCTCTGAAAAATCATCTTTCTGCCATTGACTATCCCAGCCCCAGATCTGTTCTATGTACCCACCCATCACTGCTCGGTATAGCCCGAACAATAGCGCTTGATCCTCAGGATTTGCAGGTCGGAAGGAATATTCGACTTCCATATTTATGCCTAACGTTGAGCGTAAGCCGACCCATACTGCGCTGGGATGAGGGCGACTCGAAGCGCGGAGCTCCGGGCGCGGTATGGGGTCGGCTTGACGCGCTTGTTGGCGCTTGATTCCCGGAATGTTGCTGGTTCAAGGGCCGACATTGGCTCGGGCTCCGATTCTGAGCTCGCAGCCAGCGCGACGTTCGCTCGCTTCAGCGCGCTACGAGCTTGCCGCCACTCCCAATCAGCTTTGAAGCTGGCACTGAGTTTTCTCGCTTCAGCGCGGCGCGGGCTTGCTGCCGCTCCAATCTGGGCGTGCTGCCGTTACCAAGCTTTTCCGCGTCAGCGCGCCACGAGCTCGCCGCCCGCTCCAATTCACACCCGTGCCACTTGCACAAAGCTTCATTCCCCTTGCTGCGCCAACGCCGGCCTCAGCCGCCGCGAGCGTAGCGAGCGGTCGGACTGGAGGCACTCGTTAGGCAAGTGGTACGGTACCGCTTTATTAATTAGATTTTTTTATGCCTGTGTAGCGTCAATTTTTTCCATAGCTTTCCTTCTAAAATCTAAAGGTTTTTCAATGCTCGGTATTTTTTTTTTCCACCTCCTGTTCCATTAATTATTATAGTGCCATATCCGAATAGTCTACCAAAAATGCTCTGGTCTACATTAAAACTTTCAACTTTACTATGGTTTAACTCCGTTGTATTTCTTTTTATGAATCCAATTTTTGCGATAACTCGTTTTGATGTAACGGCTAATTCAGTTGTTAGTTTTTTAATGATCGCATTAATCAATGAGAAAATTGCAATTAGTATCGCCATGCTTCCCCATAAAGGCCCGCCTGATTCAACATCTCCACCAAAAAGCATTATGCCAATCAAAAATATAACAGCGCCGGGCACAAATATAAACCAATGAAGACTAGCAGTATAAATTACTTGCTCGCCTCTCATTAAATTATTTTCTACATAACTCATTGCATTCTCCTCATTTCCTAGTTGCCAAATTGACTGATTTGGAGCCTAACGACAAGCTCAGCCGACGCCCGCTGAGCGAGAGCGAAGCGGGCGGTCGGCTGGAGCAACTTGTTGGGTTAAATTATTGAATTTCTCCGCAATTCTTTTGTATTAAATTTTCCCCTTCTTCAGTAACTTCGCATC
>NZ_JAYESN010000237.1:0-4597 GCF_034860625.1 Lamprobacter sp. | reverse complement strand
GCTGTTAGATTTTAACCACTGAATGGCATAGCCATTAAATTGATATAATCGCTCTGCATCACGATTAAAGTAATCATCTAGCCTTTGCGAAAATATCGAAATATAACCAAGAAGGTCAAGCGCAAAACGTGTCGGACGACGTTGATTAAGCATGCCATAGGCTGGCAATATTTGCTCGTTGAGATAATCGCGTAACTCCTTAAATCCACGATCGTTTCCTTTTTTCTCTAAATCATTTTTAGCGGAAACTAAAAATATTGCATCAGCAACCTCAGACAAACGCTCACGCTTATCTTGGAGTGCCTCTTCGTATTCACTATCATCAACCGTGTCAGCGTAGTTGATAACTGCTAAAATTCGGCTATCTGAATTACGCCTGCGAAAAGTTTTTAACGCTTGATGATCTTGACTGCGCGGCCCTTCAACATGCATCACCCAAAGTAAAACATCCGCTTCATCAATTAGCGGCTGGCTAACAATACTATCTTCTTTAGAAAAATCCAGACCAGGGGTGTCAATAATAGCGCACCATTTCAAAAAAGGATGCCCCGGGTAACACACATCAATACGTTGAATATTTTCCCGTTGCCGTAGACCAAAGTCTTGGATTTTTTGGTGAACATCATCCGCTTTCTGGTAGTTCTCATGCACGACGCGCCCATCGTGAAAGATTACCTTTAGATGTTGGTGTTCGCCATCACGGATACAGTTTACCGTGACTGTTTCACGTTTAACGTTTGTCGGCATCCAGCGTTCACATAAAAAAGCATTAATCAGTGTAGATTTGCCTGAGTTCCAGCTACCGGCGACTACCATTGATACTTGAGTATCTGCTAGTTTTTTTCGGATAGATTGAATTTTCGCAATCAATTCCAACCGTTCGTTTTCTATCGCCGCATCAGCAAGACAAATCTCTCGCAAACAACGTTGTGCGTCTGCCAGACGACGGACATAAACATTATCGCTGTGCGGCCAATGTGTATAGTCGCTATCGCGTCCAGGCTTAAAAAATGCTTCTATTTGTTTAGCAATCATTTTATTTATTAAACTATGCTAGTTAACTCAGCTAGGAACGGTCTCAAGCATCTAACGGGGCGGCACTAGGCGCCCCCGAAGAGTACTCAGTCGCTGCTCCTCGCATCGCAAGCTGTTAATGTCCGTATCAAGTGTTATCAAATCAGTCTGTGCGATCAACAGTTCTAGTTTCTTTCCCTTGTCTTCAACTTCTTTCTCAATTTGCTGCCAGACCTGACTAATATATTCATCAAGCTGATTACCTAATTCTCGCTCAAGAATTTTACAATCGAGCCGGATTTTATTTTGCGCCTCTATTAAAAAAGCTTCATGGTCTTTTGCTTTCTGCTGCTCGGCTGCTTTTTTTGCGCTATAAGCAATAGCAATACCTCCGGCAACGGCAGGAATTGCCCAAGGCGCTAGCGCACTAGCAAAAACGGCTAAGCCTGACTGCCCTGCTACTAAACTACCCCACAGACTAATTTGGGTAGCCGTAGCCACCTGAACCGCACCGATCAATGCACCCCCACCTGCTAGGGCAGCTACGCCACCTGTTACCATGCCCGTTTTTATTAGCATTTGACGAGAATTGTCGCTATTCAAATTAGTGAGTTGCTCTAGGTTTTCGGGGTTTATTCCCGCCAACAGGCTTATGCGTCGTTGCAACAGTTCACTAGCATGTCGTTGTAGTTTTCCAGAAAGTCGTTCACATTGATCGCGAAAAAAGTCTGCAAGCTCAATACGAATATTATCAACGCTCAGTTTTACTAAACGCAGATCCCGCAGTTTTTGTTGGCCTTGTTCCAAAATGTTGCGCACCTCTACCTTGAGTTCATCGTGCAATTCTTCCTGCATAGTTGTGGTTGAATCACGTTGTCGCACGAGTTCCTCACCTAATTCTCGTAGTTGCTCCCTCGCTATACGCAACTGACTTTCATTGCCATCTTTCTTGGCTTGAATTTCTTTCAAACGCTGACGACAGATGAGCAACCACCCATCAAGATGCTGAATCAAAACAGTTTGGTGATAGCGTACAATTTCGTCTAAACGTTCCTCGGCAACAAAATGCAATAGGCGCTCTCGTAGATCTTCTAATCCCTGACCATCCTTGGCTGAAACAGCAAAAATGCGTTCTTCTGCACTAATGTGACTGTTTTGATATAGGCGGATAAAGCGTTGTCGCAAATCGTCAAGCACCTCCTGTTGTTCTTCTCGATTACGCGCATCAGCCTTATTGACTACTAGAAAAAACTTTTTCCCAGTATTCCCTATGTGTTCATCGATAAAACGCTGCTCTGATTCAGTCAAAGGTTGGGTCATTGTCAATACCATGACCACGGCATCGCTCTGACGGATCGCGGTATAAGTAGCATTGACAAACTGATCATCAATATCTTCAGTGCCGATGCTGTCCACCAGTTGCACGCCGTCCTTAAAAAAGTGACCATCCGGCCAATCAAGCTGATAAGCACCAGTTTCTTCGTATTCGACAGCACCAAGATGCGTAGTGTGTTGCTTGATGGCTGCAGCAATGTCTTCCACTGTGCTTCCAGGTGCTGCCAATGGTAAACGCTTCAGGTTTTCACCCTCAGCCTTTACTAGCCACAACGCTGGCTGCTCACCATATCTGATATACATCAGCCGCGCGGTAGTTGGTTTAAGAGCGACAGTCAGTACATCAGTCATCAAAAACAGGCGATTGATGAGCATTGATTTACCGGCTGAAAAACGCCCGATGAAGGCAATCTGAAAAGCTTCATTTAGCAACCGTTGTGCCTGTGTTTGCAATTCAGCGCGCGCTGCTTCGTCGATAAGCGGTCCTGGCTGATCGTGCAATTCACGATAAATGGTGAGCAGTTCTGAGCGTTGCTTAAATTGCGCGGACATCGCTATCTCTCCCCAATCAAGTTATTCACTTAAAATGATGAGCGCTCAACGCACTATCGATTTGATCAAGCAACGCCTCTTGCTCAATCATGTCAGTGGTATCGCGAAGTTGTCGGTAGGATTGTTCAAGCGCCTCAACGCCGTTGATTTGCGAGAGTGATTTTTCAGTCACGGTTTCCACAGTCTCACGCAGATAATCGATGACCTGATCACGATAACTGCTCAACGTTCGCGCTACTGTCATGCTCACCGTTTGCCGATAAGCGCCTGTTGCCATCATCTTTGCTCCATCAACTGCCCGATCAAATAATCCAGTGCGGTCGAACTTTGTCAATCCGAGATCGCGTGCTTTGAAAGCCAGATATCCCAATACCAGGGTCGGCACACTCAGCCAGCCAAAAAATGCGATGGAACCAATGGTCGCAAGTGGCAGCAAATTTTCAGCGCTGACTTTCGCTAATGGTGAATCGTAAACTGGCAGTTCGGCAGCTAAGTCACGCAGTAAATCAGTCGAAAAGGCTTGCGCACAATCCACATCAGCTTGGAGCGTGTTCATCAACTCTTGCAGACGAGTCTGGACTACAGGTGTGAACTGCTTTTCAAGCACCCCTTGAATAGTTTCTTGCAAAGTCCCTTTGGATTGCAAATCCTCTAAACTCATCGTTCCAATCAGCTTCTCGACTTCGGCGCTCGTTTGATCTGCGGCATTGCGAACCTGATCGACCGTCTCACGCAAGCGCTGACGATATTGCTCGCGCAACCGCGCACGTTGTTCGCGCTCCTTGATTCGAGCGGTAGCGATCTGCTTTTCTAAGCGCAAGGTATCTTCCTTGCGTTCGCCGCGTTGCAAATTAAGCAGAACACGACGACGATCCGCTTCCTGGCGCAACTGAAAGGCAATTTGTTTGCATAAACGCTGGCGGCGATCATTCAGCAGTCGCGGCTGAGCGATGCGCAGTTGTTCATAAAAATGCTTTTTGAAATTGGCCACGCTTGCGACATCTCGAGTCGCGAGCATAAACAGGCGCTCGGCAGCAGTGGTACCGAATTGCGCACGATAACGGGCCAAAATCTCGGCTTTCTGCTCAGCACCATCGAGTAGATCGACATGGGTGACGACAAAATAGATGTCTTCCAGGTTGCCTTTGGTCAACAGAACTTGACTGATGAACTCAATCTGGGTCTGATTGATGACCGAACCGGTAGCTTGCAATACAAACACGACGATATCCGCTTGCACTGTTGCGGCGCGGGTTGATGCAGTTTGATCGTCGTCGTTGAAGCCTGGTGTGTCGACAAAGACAACGCCAGGCGGAATCTCCAAACCTGCTGCGTCCAGACAGATCTCGCTAAGATTCTCAGTAGACCGATGCAATGCATCTAGCGCGGCTTGCCCGTTCAAGACTGTCTGCTCGCCGGACGCATCGGTGAGTTTGGCCTCGGGCTGATCAGCCTCGGCATGGCGCAGACGCACCACAGTTTTAGTGGTTGGTGTCGGTCGTGCTGGCAGAGTGACGCCGGTTAGCTCATTGAGTAACGAGCTTTTCCCGGCATTCCATTCTCCAACAAAGGCACAAACCAAGTCGCCAGTTGGGAGTGGCGCTTCAAGACCAAGGCGTTGTCCAAGTTCATATACAGATTCGCAGTGTTCCATGATCGCTCCAAAGTTTATCGCAAATCGATTATCTTCCTCGAC
>NZ_JAYESN010000236.1:0-4601 GCF_034860625.1 Lamprobacter sp. | reverse complement strand
CAACGCCTGGTCGTGTTCGATGCCACCGATACCCGCCAGGTGGGCTTTGCCCAGTCGCTGGCGGCTGAACCTTCATCGAAGGCCAGTGTGTTCCTGATCACCGATCTGCCGCTTGAGTCTGGCTGGACGGGACTCGAACAGCTGATGACGCAGCTCGACCGACGGGTCTTCCTGCTCACCCCGGCGTTGCGCCGGCGCTTCGCCCTGGAGCGCGTGCCGGCCGTCGTCGAGGCCGAGGGGCTTCGATTCCGGGTCACCGAGACCGCAATGCCGGGCGCCAGTGATCGGAGCATCGATGCGGTGCGACCCCTGACGCTGAGCGAGACAGAGGAGGGGGGTGAATGACAACCGAAACCCGTTCAAGCCGGAATCAACAGCGTTCGCCACCGGCTTCACTCGCCCGCTGTCTTGCCATGACGGGGCTTCTGGGCGACCGGCTAACGCGTCTTCGACCTCCTGCGCAGGCGTTTCGGGGTCAACGATGCAGATCCTGGCCTGGTCCGCTGATCGCACTGATCCTGCTCAGCGCGCTCCTGCTGAGCCCATCGACACAGGCCGCCGACGCCGCCTGCCCGGATGCGGAACTGCTCAGCGGCAGGCTGATCACCGACATCTGCTGGTCCTGTCTGTTTCCGGTGCGCATCGCCGGCATGCCGATCGGCGGTGGTCGGGTGCCTGAGGGTGCCAGCGATGCCTCGGTCTGTGTCTGTCGCGATGGCCTCGGTGTGCCGCGTCCGGGTTTCACCATCGGCCTCTGGGAGCCAGCGCGGATCATCGAGCTGGTGCGCAATCCGACCTGCACCCCAGCCTTGGGTGGCATTCGCCTGCCGTTCGGCGATGTTCGGCTGCTGGGTAGCGGTGGCCAGGGCGAGTTGGACGACAGCGAAGCGGCCTTCTACAACGTCCATGTCTATGCCTTCCCGCTGTTGGTGATGTTGGATCTGTTCTTCGACGATCGCTGCAACCCGGATGGTTTCAGCGAGCTGGACCTGCTGCACTTCACCGAGCTCGATCCGACCTGGAACAACGCCGAGCTCGGCTTCTTCGCCCATCCCGAGGCGACCTGGCTGGCCTCTCCTGCCGCGCAGGCGGCTTGCCTGGCCGATGGCGTCGCCGCCACGGCGGGTAACCCGATCGATGCGCTGTTCTGGTGTGCCGGCACCTGGGGGCTGATCTATCCCTTTGCCGGGGCGCAGCCGACGCTCGGCTCGCGGGTGCGGGCGACCTCGTTGTCGGCCACCCGGGTCATGGCGGCGCTGCATCGGCGCGGTCTGGCGCGGCAGACGATGGGCGATGGTGCCTTATGCGAGGCCCCACTCGCGCCCTTTCTGCCGAAGCGCCAGTACAAGCTGTCGATGTTCTATCCGTTGCCGGAGGCCAACAGCGCCCATGTGATCGGCGAGAGCCCATTTCGCTGGGGCATTCATCGCACCTATCCCGGTCCCGGTGAGGATCACCTCTATGTGCTGTGGCGCTGGCAGGATTGTTGTGCGACGTTCTGAGCCGAGTGTCGGCGGGATGATGAATGGGTTGGTCGTCGACTGGTTGATCGTCGGCGCGGCCTGTCTGCGCCAAGTTCCGGTCACTGACTGCGGACCGTCCGCCGGGCCATCGATGGGGTATCGACTCCTCGTCGGACTGCTCTGCCTCTGCATCGCCTGGACGCCTTGGGCACTGGTCTGGGGCGATGAGCTGGCCGATCTGGGTCGGGCCGGACAAGCCTTCGGTCAGGGCCAAGCCGCGGCGTTTGCGCTGCCGACCCTGGAGGGCGATCAACTCCAATTCCAGGTCAACGGCGAGACCCAGTCCGTCAGCACCAACGATCTCTTTCCCGGCGCCTCGAGCGGCAGCGCGGCGGACTTCTCCGCCCTCTATGGCCAGCCTGAGGGCCTGAGCGCACGCGGTCGCGCCGAACAGTCGGCCTTGTTGGAAGAAGAGGGCGCGCAGGCCGAGGCCTTCCAGAGCCTCTACACCAATGTCGGCGTTTCAGCGACGGATCTGCGTGCCGACCCGGTCTGGTCCCAGACCGATCGCGTCATCGATGGCATGGCCGACCTGGCCAATGGCTTTGGCGATTGTGCGATCGACACGCAGTTCCAGACCGGCACGCGCCCGGTCCATCTGCCCGAGATCGAGACCTGCCAGCAGGTGCAGCAGGGTGGGGAATGCTCGCTCTCGCATGCCTATGACCTGCCGCCGGCCGATCACATCGTCTCCGTCTCGGGTGGCGCGGTGCAGACCAACTGCGCCCATGGCTGTATCGATGTCGTCTACGATTTCCCCGGCGCCGCGCATCAGCCCTCCTGTCCCGACTGTGGCTTTCTGCCGGCCCAGACCTTCGGCTTCACCATCAACGACCCGGGACGCATTCAGCGGATTGCGATCAGCGTCGAGCCGCAGGCGACCGAGTTCGACACCGGCTGTGACTGGGACTGCCAGATCGATGCGCTCGACCAATCCTGGTCGATCGCCTTTCCCGACTACAGCCAGGCCGACAGTAGCACGGGCAACTTTGATTCGATCCAGCGCACGGCGCTGAGCGGGCATGAGGCGACCGCGGCCTTGCGCAACGGGGGTTCTTTCACCGTCGCCAACGACTATCGCTTTCAGACCGACGCCGGGCATTGGTACGTCGCCCAGGCGCCGTATCGGGTCTCGATCCGGATTCAGTTCACGCCGCTGCCGCTGCATGACCACGGCTGGGATGCCCCCGAGGCCTGCGTCCATCTGGCGGAGACCATCCGCGACAGTGCCTTCTGTGACGGCGAGGCGCTCTGCTCCGGCGCGCCGGCGCTGAATGCGAACGGCTGCTATGAGACCGTTGGCGTCTTGATCTGCCCGGGTGACTTCGGCCCTTCACCAGTGCCCTGGCTGAGTCCGTTCTGCCGCGAACTGGCGATCAGCGCGGACTGTGCCGGGTTCAGCAGTGGTGACATGCAGTGCTGGACCGATCCGCAGGGCCAAACGCACTGTCCCTTCAACCCCGGCGACATCGAGAACGACTGTGGCCCGCTGGCAGCCGATCCGAACTGTGGTTATCTGGGCTCGACCTGCATCGAGGGTGCCCGCGATCGCTACGGGGTCTGCTATGCCACCGAATCGCGCTACGACTGCGGCACCACCGCCGAGATCCCGGACATCTCCCGCGAGACCGAGATGGACTGCGCCGGGCCAGTGCGTTGTCTGGGCAATGACTGCGTGGATCTGACCTTCGAGCAGTCGGATGACTTCGGCGAGGCCGCGGCGGCGCTGCAGACCGCGCAGTACGTGCTCAGCGACAGCGACTGCACCAGTCCCGGTCAGTGTCAGATCTTCAAAGGCAAAGCGGCCGAGTGCAAGCAGGCGGTCGGTGGCATCGTCGATTGCTGCGAGACCCCCGCAGGTGTCTCGCTGGTCGACTACATCCAGCTGATCGTCGCCGTGACCAAGATCGATGCCGCGATCATGGCCAGCGAGTCCGGCAGCAGCCTGCGTGGCGGCTGGGAGCTGCTGCGCGATCCGCTGGTCGACACCTGGGATGCGGTGAGCGAGACCATCACCTCGGCGGCGAACAACCTGGTCGGCAATAGCGCAGCGGCCTCCAGTGAAGCCGGGGCCAGGCTCTCGCTCGATGCGGCTAAACAGGCGTTGCTGCGCCAGACCGTGGATTGGACCGCGCAGGTGTTCGGCGATGCGGCGGCCAATGCGCTGTTTGTCGTCGAGGGCGGCGGACAGGCGGTGGTCAACGGCACGGTGCAGGCCGGGAACATTCAGCTTGGCGGGCTGATCGGCACCACCCTGGCCTGGGCGATGACGGCCTATCTGATCTACAGCGTGGTGATGATCCTGATTCGGATCATCTGGACCTGCGAGGAGGATGAGTTCGAGCTGGGGGTGCAGCGTGAGCTTCGGACCTGTCACTATGTCGGCAGCTATTGTGACAGCGACATCCTGGGGATCTGCATCGAGAAGCAGAAGGCGTTCTGCTGCTTCAACACGCCGTTGGCGCGGATCATCAATGAGCAGGCCTACCCGCAGCTGGGTCGGAGCTGGGGTGAGCCTGAGCATCCCAACTGCCGGGGGCTGTCGCTGCAGGAGTTGGAGCGGTTGGACTGGTCGCGGATCGATCTGTCGGAGTGGATCGCGTTGTTGACTCAGGCTGGGCAGTTTCCCACGCCTGAGACCATCGATCTGGAGGCGCTGACCGGGACGGGTTCGGAGCTGAGCACTGGGGCTCGCACCAATGCGGCTGAGCGCAGTGCGGCGCGGACCGAGGGGCTCGATGCCGGGGAGATCGGGCAGGAGGCGGCCGATCAGGTCTGGGAGGCGGTGCGACGGGGGTTGCCTTAGTGGTCAACGGCAGACCGCCATCGCGGTGGATCAGACCACCGGACTCGACGCTGATCCGCGCCTTCGGGCAAGCTAGAGCCAGCCACCCTCAGGAGCCCTTGCCATGAAAAACCTCGCTGCACTGATCCTCGCCTGCCTGATCTTGCCGACCGCTGCCGCGCTAGCACAGTCGGAGGCATCCGTCAGCTCCGACCTCGCCAAAGAGCAGCGCTGGCGTGAGCAGATCGTCGACAGCCTGATGGACGGCGACGCCGTCGATCTCGAGGTGGATG
>NZ_JAYESN010000235.1:0-4651 GCF_034860625.1 Lamprobacter sp. | reverse complement strand
AGCAACCCGGGCGACGGCCTGACCCAACTCGCCATAGCCGAGAATGCCGAGGGTCCGTCCAGCCAGTTCGCGGATAGGGTAGTCCATCAGGCAGAAGCGCTCATGCTGTTGCCAGGCGCCGCTGGCGACCGCGCGTTGATAGTCGGGTAAGCGAGTCGTCAGGGCCAGGATGAGCGCGAAGACATGCTGCACCACCGCCGGCGTGGCATAGCGCACCACGTTTGCAACCGCGATGCCGTGCTCGCGTGCCGCGTTCAGATCGATATGGTTGGTGCCGGTTGCGGCAATACAGATCAGTCGCAGGGAAGAGGCCGCGGCCAGTACAGCGCGATCCAAGGCCACCTTGTTGGTCACCGCGATCTGCGCATCGCCAAGGTGCTCTAGGATCTGGGTCGGTTCCGTCTGCGGATAACGTCGCCAAGCGCCGCAGACTCGGTCCAACGGGGACAGATCAAGGTCGCCTTGGTCGATGGTGGCCAGATCCAATAAAACGCCGTTTAGCGGTGACATGGTGGGACTCGTAACGGGGATTCAAGACGCGATGGTCGCATGATCATAGGCTCGCGGTGGTCTATCCCAAACGGAGACAAGATGCCGCAATCCATCGAAGCCGAGATCACAACCGACGGCAAGGCCAGGTTCCCGAAGTCTGATAAGGTAGTATGGCGGGTGTGAACTTTAGTCACCTTTCTGGCAGCCAGCGTCGCGAGCGGCCTTGTGCGGGGCTCTACTCAAGCCTTGCCCAGCGTTTTCGATCGTGCCGGCTTGCGCACTGCTCAACCTGGCGATCTCGGCAGCAGGAAAAACGCGATCGCTGTGAATCGCAATGCCTGGGACGATGAGACCGATGGGGCTAGAACAACAGGATTTGCCACAATGGTGGAACTGGGAACTGGAGCTGACACCGCCTGCTCAACCTGGCGATCTCGGCAGCAGGAAAATCGCAATCGCTGCGAATCGTAATGCCTGGGACGATGAGACCGATGGGGCCAGAACAACAGGATTTGCCAGAATGGTGGAGCTGGAGCTGACCCCGCATGTGCTCAAGCGGATGGAAGATCGGGACTTCAACGAAGTTGATCTGCGAACGATGTTAGAGCATGCCCAGGGCTATCGTCCCGACGCAGTCGAAGGACGCTGGATCATCGAAGCACGACACCAACGTCGACGCTGGCAGATCATCGTGGAGCCAGACGAGCTTGAGCGGCTGCTCGTCGTCGTCACCGCCTATCCGATGACAAGGTGAATCAATGAGATCATCCTACCTCGAAGTGACCTTTCGCCGCGGACGTCCATTGGCGGCCTACCTCTACCTTCCTCGCACACCGGGCGACAAGAGCGATCATGTCGAGGAGGCAGGCGCTGGACTGCTGGTGGACTACACCGCGAACGGCAAGCCGATCGGTATCGAGATCACCGCGCCCGCACAGGTCGATGTCGCGGAGCTGAACCAGGTTCTCGTCCATCTGCACGCGCCTGCAGTGACGAATGAGGACATTGCGCCGCTTCGCGCGGCCTGAGCCGCCGCCCCGAGCAACTGTCGACGAGAAACCTCATCCCGAGACCGCGATGCGATCGATCCGCTCATGGGCGATCATGCTGTGCGCATAGGCGAGGCAGGCGTTGATGTCAGCCTGCTCGAGGTCTGGATAGTCATCCAGAATCGCCTCCGCGGATTCGCCTTGAGCAAGCAGGCTCAAGATCAACTCGACGGAGATGCGCAGGTCGCGGATGATGGGCTTTCCGCCGAACACCTCTGGACGGACGGTAATCCGTCCTAACAGCTCGTTTTGGCTCATGGTCATCATCTTTCGATCGTCGTTCGGGGTCGCCAGGGTTAACCGATGGCTCGCTTTGGGCTGAAAAGACGCTTGCCGGACGGAGTAGGGCGCTGATCAAGAGACCACACCCCCACATGCGCTTGAAGAAAACACAGCCTTGTTGCTCTGCGGTTTCCCACTGCCAAGCAGTGATGTTGCGCTAGCTGATGGCCTTAATCGCCACCAAATGCACTTCCCACGCCTGCAATGCGGCGCGCTTTTCGTTGATGTAGCTATGCCGATCATAGTGGACGGATTGCACGCCACTCAGGCCATGGCTGAGCAGTTGCGCGCGCGTCTCACGACTGATCCCCATGCTGGCGAGCATGGTTTCGATAGTACGCCTGATATCGCGGAGGTTAAACGGCTCGGCCTGCATGTCGGCAGTGAGTTCCACAAGCCGCTTGCCGGGCGTGGTTTCAGCCATCGTCGCGCCACCTGTAGACATCCAGAGCGATAGGCTTGGCGGTCGCGGTCGGTCGGACGCGCTGGACTCCGCTTGTTCAACCTTATGCTGAGCGCGTTCGATCAACTGAGCCACCAAGGCCGCGCCCTTAGGTGCGAGCGGGATCAGATGCTCTCGCGGCTCGCGACGTTTGCCTTTGGTGTCCCAGAGTCGCAGCGTCTGGGTATCCTCATTGTAGTCGGCCACCCGGGTTCTGAGCAGCTGCGACATGCGCTGTCCGCCCGCAAGCACGGCCAGTCGCAAGGCGAGATCAGGCAGTTCATCGGTCAGCGCGGCGAGATAGTCGCGAAGTTCAGCCGCACTCAGGGTGCGATGGCCGGCGCGAACCGGAATCGTCGGAATGGCATCGACTGGGTTCATCTCCACCGCAAAGGTGGCCATCGTCGCATTGGCTGCGCTGTCGTACGGCGCACGAATCGCCATCGCATAGGCGGCGCGAAGGTAGCTACGCAGCACTCCAGCCGTGCGCTCTTTGCCCGCTGCGCTTCCCGAACCCTGCGGATGATGGTCGCCATGTCCCGTGGCGTCATGTCACGTGCCGGTGCTCGGGCAAGGTCTGGATGAGCCTGTTCCACGTGCACCTTGAACACGGATCGGGCATTGCCAGCGCTCTTTCGCTTGCTCTGTTGTTCCAAGGCGTGAGCGTAGGCGTTGCACAGCGCGATCAGGGTGCTTTGACGCTGTGCTCGGGCCTCTGCAAGCGCGGCTTCCTGGGCGGCTTTACGTGCCTCCTCAGCCGCCTGACGCGCTGCCTCCTCGGCCTCAAGGTGCTCGCGAAGGTTCTTCACGCCCGACAGATAGAGCTTGGAAAGCTCAGCCGCCTTTGAGCGCGCCTCCGCCAGGCTAAGCCCGTCGTATCCTTCCTCATCGAAATGACCCAGCGGTAGGGCATACCGACTGCCATCGGCTTGCGTATGTCGAAAGTAGATGCGGACGATCTCGCCGCTGCGCCGGAACACCAGGGTGCCTGCACCACGCGCGCCACCATCAGACAGCCAGACGCCCGGTTTCAACGCCCGAAGCCCCTTGATCGTTACCATCACTGCCCCGATTCCCGTAGCCGTTTGGTAGCCGTTTGTCGGTGGCTTTTGCAAGTACACCGCAGACGAGCCAAGAAGCTGTAGTCTACTATGTACTTGTTTTACAATGCTAATCGATCAACACAATGGATTTCATCGGACTGTACTGGACCGCCGTTTGGGCAATTGGAATTGATTTGTAATCAGCAGGTCGTCGGTTCGAATCCGTCCGCCAGCTCCATTAAAAAGAACGGGTTAGCTTCAATTTAAGCTAACCCGTTTTTCATTTTAGGCCTCCGGGGTAACGCTGGGGGTAACATTTTGCAGGCGTTTGAACGGTGGTGATGAAATGCTGGCGGACCGTGTCGATGAGGGAAAGTGGCGGCTGAGCCAGAATTTTGATGATGAGCGGTAGCGGTCGGCGATCTTCGTTGTCAGCGGCTCCCATCCGGTGAATCTCCGTCCAGGCCTGTTTTCTTTAGAGACCCTCGGCATCACCTCGACCGACGCGCGTGAGCGAGGCGACGACCGCCGATCGCCACCAATATCGGCGACGTTCGATCACCAAAGGTGATGGGGTAATCCCCAGCTTGATCCAGCGCCACAACGTCATGTCGCTAATGCCGCCAGCCAGGCGCCGGACCTCATCAGCAGTGATCAAGCGATCGTTGTCGATCTGGGGCTCGTTTGGGGTCGGGGTGCTGTCAGTGCGATGCGTTTGTGTCTGCATAGTCTTTCTGCATGGTTCGTGGAAGAAAACGCGATCCTGGACTCGCGCCTGTTCGATAGAACAATCAGTGTCCCTGGTGATCACCTGCTGGTCTCAAGATTACCCTCTCTGAGGGTGTCCCCAGCGATGGCAGCCCATCCGCGTTGATCGCGTGAAAGGCGTCTTCTTGGTGATCTCTTGCCGAGCACAGCCCTATTCAGCGGGTTCATCGGGTGGCATGTCATCTGTGACATCACTCCTCAGCGGCGCCCGTTATCCGGTGGGCTGCACTTCAACGGCCTCACCATCTTTTGCCGACCGCAAGCCACCCCGTGGCCGCCAAACACTGCGTTGCTTGAGTTTGCAGATCGGACACTGCAGCGCGGTGCGCGAAAAGTCAGCAGCGAGGTAATGGATGTGGCACTGTCGGCAAAAGCGCCGCAAAGTCAACCCGGTGGTTAGATCCCGGGCCAGTACCCAAGCGGCGTTGATATCGATCGGCGCTCCCAGACGCCCTCCAGCCCCAAGACGGTCCCACTGCTCCCGGTACAACCGATGGGCCTGCAGCAACGCCTCAAGCTGGATCTGCCGCTCTGTCTCGGGACCGCCAAGCGCACAATAGAGTGCAATGAACAGT
>NZ_JAYESN010000234.1:0-4664 GCF_034860625.1 Lamprobacter sp. | reverse complement strand
ATTGTCCCGCTTGTGGCACTCGACGCAGCTCTTCCCGAGCTTGGTGACGCCGCGGTCGATGACGATCGACTGCACTTGGCTGAGGTCGCCGAGCGTCTCCATTGCCTTGTCCTGGGCGTTGTCTTGTCCAGCGGGCGCATCCTTCTGCGCAGCGACAGGCCCGGCGAGGAACACCAAGCTCATCGCAAGCGTCGTCCATCTGTTCATGGGGAGTCTCCTCTGTTGGGGGATGGTGGCAGTGCCCTAGCAAGATCCCGGTGCCCAACGTGAGCATGGCAGCTCACACACTGCTTCTCGATCTCACCTAGGAAATACGGACGATGGGCGACGAAGGCAGGATTATTGCCGCGCGCGTCCTCGAGATCGCGGTGGCACATCAGGCAGCCGGAGTCGAAGACATACTGTTCTCGGTCCGCGAGGCCGGCCTGCCAGTCGATGGCTTCAAGGTCGTAGGTGAGCTGCGCCCACAGATCGTGAAGACCGAACCGAGCCTTGGTCCAGAGATAGCTTGCAACGTTATCGTGGCGCAGGTGACAGTCGGTGCATTGCGCAGCGAGACCGCGGGGGTTGTTACCCCCGTGAATATCTTTTCGAAAGCTGCGGGCGAATGGCTCCATGGTGTGGCAGGTCGTGCAGAAGTCTGGGCCCGAACTCGCCTCTAGCGCTGCCTCGGTGATCATCCAAGAGGCCGTCACGCCCAAAGGCAGGACGACGAAGACTAGAGCGATGACGAGCAGCGCTTTCTTCATTAGAGTGACTCAGCCAGGCGTTTTGCGCGCATCTCGGATGTATCGTCTTTAAGCGTGCCGCGGAGTCGACCGATCCCGTCCTCGACCTCCACGTCCCAGGCCAGACGTCGCTCGATGCGCTGGACCAAGATCAATACCGGCGAGCACAACGCCTAGGATCAACGAGGCGGACCCTAGCAGCTGCCCGCGCAGCCCTTCCCGCCGCCTTTTGAGTTGCGCCACCATCATCGCTGAACGTCGGGATTCTGATCGCCGAAGTCGCCGTGGACATCGGCTTCGGCGCTATAGGGTGCCGGCTGATTCTCGACATCCGGCGTTAGCGGCTCGTTGCCCTCAACGACCTCCTCGGGATAGACCGCCGAGCCGGCGGGGTCCGCGGCCAAATCTCGATCCTCGACGTCTTGCTCGCCCTTCTTTTGCAGGCGGTTGCCACGGTCGTCGATCAGATCAGGGTTTCCCTCAGCGAACCCCTGGTACTTCTCGGTGGCCTGCTCACCGATCGGCTCGTCGGCGAAGACGCTGCCGGCGGCCAGCATGATCGAGGTGGCGACAGAGAGCGAAAAAAACGGTGTTAAACGTTTCATTAGAAACTTCCTGGTATCAGAGCATTTGCAAATCGAACAGCTCGCAGCGGCACAGCACCGTACGAACTGATCAATCGACTACGCAAACAATGCGCCAGGATTGATGAATGCCGGCTAGACCTTGGTTGCAAGGAGGGGCTTGCAAGGAGACGCCTGCAAGGAACACGCTGGACACTGACGAGGTTGGCAACCACAGCCGGCTCAAATCACCCAGCATGTTGGCAAATGCACCGATCCCGCGCGTCTGAGAAGAGGCTGACTGCCGATTTTCAGCCGCCCGCGCGAGGCGTCTAGACCAAACGGATGACGCATACCTCGGACTGCGCATACTGACATCCGCACAGCGACAACTGGTATGCAACGTGCCTGCGCAGATCTATAGGGACCGCTCGTCACCCCAGTCATCAGCCACCAGCACGGAGCGAAACCAGCACGGAGCGCAGCTCGGGGAAAGACTCCGGCCAAAACAGGAGCGAGCGGCGAAGACAACCATCAACGAGGCTGCAACATGTATCGACGCGCGCTGATCACTGCCATCTCAATAACAACGCTTTCAATGACAACCGCTCTCGCCAGTGCGGGCACCACCGCACCCGATGACTGCCAATTCAAGCGCGGCGAAGTGCCTGGAATGTCCGCGACCATGGCCTGCTATGAGGCGCTAGATCGCAATGGCGATGCTGCCCTTGCGCCCGACGAGGCCGCCGCTCTGCCCCGTCTTCAAGACCGCTTCAGCGCCCTCGACCGTGACGACAATGGCTTGCTGAGCCCCGATGAATTCCAGGCTGAGATGACGACCCCAGCGCAGCGTGCCGGCGGTCAGGGCGTCTAAGCCCCAGATGGGCGAGCGGCCCACTGCTGGCCGCAATGGGTCTCACCCTCGGGCACGGCGATGCAGGACTTTTCGCACTGCTGCCACTCTGGGCAGCCATGGCAGCGAGCGGAGCCTACCGGCTTGTTGCAGGACGCAGGCCCTCACTCTCGCAATGACAGGCCATGGGCCTTAGCTTTAGCCTTAGCCTTAGCAATCTCCCGGGACCTGACAAGCGGCTTCGCAACCTGGATTGCCACTTGCAAGCAACAAGATTCGTAGCTCGACTTCTCGCTCGAGCTCGACCGCGTCTCGTATGCGGTTTCACCGAACGCAGATGGAGTCAACGCCATGATTCAGCTTTCGTTGCAGCCAATCCTCGCCCTGATCGCTGGAATCCTGATCCTCGTTCAGCCCAGATTGCTGAACTACATCGTCGCGATCTATCTGATCGTCATCGGGATTCTCGGATTGGTCGGAGGCGTTTGATCTCTACGCCGACCGAGACTGAAGGGATGAGCAACCGCCCGATTGCAGACTACGCCTTGATCTCCGACCGCCATGGCGCCGCACTGGTCGGCCGCAATGGCAGCATCGACTGGCTCTGCCTGCCGCGCTTTGACGCGCCGGCGCAGCTGAGCGGACTGCTCGGCGCCGACTGTGGTCATTTCCGCGTCGCGCCGTCGAGTCTCGAGACGGTCGAGATCGAGCGCCGCTACGTCCCTGAGTCGCTCGTGTTGGAGACCCTCTTCCATTGCAGCGAGGGCCGAGTGATGCTGCGCGACGCCCTGGCGACCGGAGAGGGCGATCAGGCCAATCACCTTGGCCGCGGCGCGCCCCATCGGGTTCTGCGCGAGCTGCACTGCCTCGATGGTCAAGTCCCAATCGAGATCGACTATGCGCCACGGCCCGAATACGGGCTGATCCGGCCGTTACTCGAGCCGGTCGAAGGCGGCATCGCCACTCGCGGCGGGGCCTCGATCCTGCGGCTCAGCTCAGATGTCCCGCTGGCGGTGGAGGACTGCAGCGCTCGCGCCCGATTCAGGCTCAACCAAGGCGAGCGCATCGGCCTCGCGCTCCAGCACGCTAGCACCGCGACCGGCCTACCCGAGCGCATCCTGCCCGATGCGATCCACGCCGGGCTCACCAAGACGATTGAGGATTGGCGCGCCTGGTCGCGCGCCCATCAAGCCTACGAAGGCCCTTGGACCGAGCTGGTCCGCCATAGTGGACGCGTGCTGCATGGACTGATCTATGAGCCGACCGGCGCCATCATCGCCGCGCCGACCACCTCGCTAGCCACCTGCATCGGCGGCAGCCGTAACTGGGATTACCGCTACAGCTGGGTCCGCGACGCGAGCCTGACGCTGGATGCGCTCTGGGTCGCCGCCTGCCCGACCGAGGCCCATCGCTTCTTCGACTTCCTCGGCGCCACCGCGCTGATCCAGGTCCGCGAGCACGGCAATCTGCAGGTGCTGTTCGGGATCGAGGGCGAGCATGATCTCAATGAGCGCGAGCTGCCGCATCTTCCCGGTTGGCGCAACAGCGCACCGGTGCGCGTCGGCAACGCCGCCTGGAGCCAACGCCAGCTCGACGTCTACGGCGAGGTGATGACCGCCGCCTATCGCGTCCGCGAACAGCTGCAAGCGCTCGGCAATACCGGCCGCCGCTTCCTGGTCGAGATTGCCGACGCCGCCGCTGCGCGTTGGCAGGAGAAGGACCACGGCATCTGGGAGATGCGCACGCCACCGCGGCATTATCTGCACTCGAAATTGATGTGCTGGGCGGCACTCGATCGTGCGATCGCCATGGCCGACGACCTCGGCGCCGAGCACCGGATCGATGCGTGGCGGACAGCCTGCGCGCAGATCCGCAGTGCCATCTTAGAGCGGGGCTGGAGCGCCCATGCTGGCGCATACACCCAGACCTTCGGCGCCAATCATCTTGATGCGGCCGTATTGATGATGCCGATCGTCGGCTTTCTACCCGCTGATGATCCAGGCGTGCTCGCGACCCTCGACGCCATCGAGGACCAGTTGACCGACGCCAACGGGCTGGTTTACCGCTACCAGGTGGCCGATGGGCTCGATGGTGGCGAAGGGCCGTTCTTGGTCTGCACCTTTTGGCTCGCCCAAGCCCGCGCCATGGCAGGCCAGGTGGAACAAGCGCGCGTCATCTTCGAGCGCGCTGCTGGCTGCGTCAACGACGTCGGGTTACTCTCGGAACAGGTCGCACCGAACGGCACCGAGCTGTTGGGCAACTTCCCGCAGGCCTTCAGCCATATCGGACTGGTCAATGCAGCCCATGCGATCCAGCAGGCCGAGCGTCGTCGAGAGTGATCGCTGACCAGCCCTTCTGACACCGTGGTTGGCACAGGCACTGCTCGCTCACTTGGACCGATCACTATTCACAGTGAGTCGAAGACGAAGCAGAGAGCCAAGAGCCAAGAGTGCCGCTGTCCCGCAGAGTTTTGCCCCCGCCAGTCTTTTCTCTGAGAGTTCTGCCGATGCCTGATCCCTA
>NZ_JAYESN010000233.1:0-4674 GCF_034860625.1 Lamprobacter sp. | reverse complement strand
CTGCGCACCGTGCTCGAGCACGTCACGACCAAGGACGCCGTCGACTACGTGCTAGATGCCTCCGAGCGGGTCGCGGCAACCATCACCGTTCATCATTTGTTACTGAATCGCAATGCGATCTTCGAGGGTGGTTTGCGACCGCATCATTACTGTCTGCCGCTGCTCAAGCGCGAAACCCATCGTCAGGCGTTGGTGAAAGCGGCCACCAGTGGCAATCCCAAGTTTTTTCTCGGGACGGATTCGGCGCCGCATCCAAGACAGGCCAAGGAGTCGGGTTGCGGCTGTGCCGGCATCTACAGTGCGCCGGCGGCGATCGAGCTGTACGCAGAGGTCTTCGCCGACGCCGGGGCCTTGGATCGACTCGAAGGCTTTGCGAGCTTCCATGGCCCGGATTTCCACCGCCTGCCCAGGAATGACGACAAGATCACCCTGGAAGCCCAGGCCTGGTCGGTGCCTGAGCTGATCCGCTCCGGCTCGGACGGGAGCTCGGACGGGATCGTGCCACTGCGCGCCGGGACCGATGTCGCCTGGCGGCTGCTTTGAGCCTCTGAACTCTTGAACCTCTGAGACGGCCATGGAGCTGCTGCAGCCTGATCCGAGCGGAATCCAGCGCGCCGTCGAGCTGTTGCGACGGGGTGAACTGGTCGCCTTTCCGACCGAAACCGTCTACGGTCTGGGTGCCAATGCGAACGATGATCAGGCCATTGGCCGGATCTTTGCGGCCAAGGGTCGGCCCGCCAACCATCCGCTGATCGTGCATTTGCCAGCTGCCGACACCATGCGTGCCTGGGCTCGAGCGATCCCGGATGCGGCCTGGCGGTTGGCCGACGTGTACTGGCCCGGGCCGCTGACGCTGGTGCTGAATAAGGCCGCCGATGTGTCGAACCGGATCACTGGCGGGCAGGACACTGTCGGCCTGCGCGTGCCCGCGCATCCGGTTGCACAGCAGCTGCTGCAGACCTTTGGCGCTGCGCTGGCCGCGCCCTCCGCCAATCGATTTGGCCGCATCAGCCCCACCACTGCGGCGCACGTGCTGGATGAATTCGCGGTTGAGAACCGAGTGCTCGCCGTGCTCGACGGCGGCGCCTGCAGCGTTGGTCTGGAGTCGACGATCATCGACCTGAGCGACAAGCAGCCCCGTTTGCTGCGCCCGGGCATGATTGACCTGACTGAAATCGAGCAGCTGCTGGGCGAGAAGGTTGCGAGACCGGCGATTGGCGATGGCCCAGCGGCCCCAGGTCGATTGCCGTCGCACTACGCACCGACCACGCCGTTAGCGGTCATGTCTGGTGATGCCATTGCCGCAATGCTGACACAAGCACGGCCGGGAATCGTCGTCTTGGCCCGGCAAGCGCCAGTGGCCGATATCGGCGCTCATCACTGGGTGATCATGCCGAACGACCCAGAAGCCTATGCCTTTCGTCTGTATGCTGAATTACGCAGACTGGACCAAATGCATCTGAATCAGATTCTGGTCGAGCAACCCCTGCAGTCGCTCGAGTGGGAGGCCATTAACAACCGTTTGGAGCGGGCTGCGACCCCTGTACAGCACTAAGTGGCTGTCTGCTTCCCGATGATCGCATGACAGTGGTCCTCAAATCGGGATGCCGTTGATGGACCGTTTCTAAACAATGCTGTCGTCTCCGGTCACCAGTCAAGAGATACATTATTTCGTTTGGCGGTAAGGTGCTGCGCGGCTGAGTGGTTCTGGCGCCGGTGTGCGACAGACGCGATTCTTACCCGCGCGCTTGGCCTGATAGAGCGCCTTGTCGGCGCGCGCGATGGTCTCGCTGATGTCCTGATCCAGGCTCGAGACAACGCTGAGACCGATGCTCAGGGTAAACTGTACCGGGGCAACGGCTTGGCTGGTCGCGACCTGCTGGCGGATCTTCTCGGCCACTTGCTCGGCATTCTCGAGCCCAGTATTGGGCAGCATCAGGACGAACTCCTCGCCGCCGAAGCGCACGATGAGGTCGCTCTGTCGGATCTGTTGCCGAATCAGGTCGACGAGCACGGAGATCACCCGGTCGCCAACATCATGGCCAAAGCGATCGTTGATGGACTTGAAATCATCGATGTCCATCATCGCGATGGCGATATCTCGGCCTTCGCGCTTGGCCAGCGCCACCAGGCTGCTTGCGGCCTCATCGAGGTAACGGCGATTGAAGGCCCCGGTCAGTGGGTCGGTATGCGCGATCCTCGCCAGTTCCTGATTGGCCTGTCTCAGTGCCGCTTCACTGCGCTTGATCTCGGTGAGATCGATGGCAGAGGTGATGCGCGTCGGTTTGCCATCGATGATCGCGTTCTGTCCTTTCACCAACATCGGGAACTGGCTGCCGTCGCGTTTTCTGCCGATCGCCTCATAGGGCTCGGCATCCTGGCGAGCGATCTTCTCGCGCACAATCGCCATCGATTCTGGTGCAACAAAGTCAAGCGCATGCAGGTCCTGCGCTTGCGCGAGCGAGTCGAAGCCAAACAGCTCAAGGCCAGCCTTGTTGAGATCGACACAGTGACCCTGATGAAAGATGCCGATCGACTCAAGCGCATTCTGGAACAGATAACGGAACTTCTCGGTCGACGCCTCTAGCGCCCGTGTGCGCTGCTCGACCTTGTGCTCGAGGTTTTGGTTGAGTTCGGCGATGGTCTGGTAGCTGTGCTGGATATTGTCCTGCATGTCATTGATGGCGCGGACGATGAAATCCAGCTCATCGTTGGTGCCGGGCGGGCGCTGAATCTGTAGTCGCTGCTCGGAGCTGAGATCGATCTGTCTGGCGTAGGTGCCAATCTGGTACAGGTGTCGGGTCACCATCCAATGGAAGGCCAGCAGGATGACGATCGAGACAATCAGGGTCTTGATACCCTGGGTCACCAGAATGATCATCCCGCGCTGGAGCAGATTGTTGTAGACCCGATCCAGGCTGGCGACGATGATCAAGCGGCCAGGTTGGACACTGCGGCCAAAATCGGTGGTGGCCAGCGTGATCTCCTCGCGGATGAAGCCCTTGTCCTGCGGTGTGCCGCGCGCGGCGATCAACTCGCCGTCCTCGCCGCGAATCTCGGCATAGACGATATCGGGAAAATGCAGGATGCCCTCGAGCTGGCTGTTGAACTGTTTGCGGTCGAGGTTCCAGACGCAGAGCGCGATGGAATCGCTGTAGCTGCCCTTGATCTGGCTCAGGCGTTGTTCGATGAGTTCGACGTCGCTGCGATATTCGACGTAGAGCTGGAGTGCGACAGCCAATAAGGTGATCAGCGAACTGGTCACCAGGATCGTGATCAAGAGGCGCAGCGCGAGTGGGGAGCGGCGGCGCGAGAGGAAGAAGGAGAGCATCGGAGTCGTGGCTCGCTGGGGTCAGTCTAAGCGCGACAAATCCTTGAGGTCGGGTAGATAAGGATCGCCATACTCGCGCACAAAGTACGCGCTGTAGGGGCGGGCAGCCCGCTCAAGGCTGCCCTTGCGGATCATGCGGCCGATGACCTCACACAGCATCGCATCGGTCCTAGCGCCTTCGGCCGTGTTCGGCAGGATGAATTTGGAGCCGAAGATCCTGAAGTTTTGCCGCGCGATGTTGGTCAGGCCGGCCTCTCGGATCATCAGATCGATCTCGCGTGAAGCGAACACCAGACCGTCGATGCGGTTCGCGCTGAGCTTCTCGACGCTGCAGGGCAGGCAGGTCGTGCCTTGGATGGGGAACTCGAAGAAGGCCCTGTGTCCCGCGTCGGTCTCGATGCGGTAGTCGTCGAGCCGGGTCAGGTCCAGTGGTGGACGGTTGCGATGGCGAAAGAGGGCAAAGTGGCTCTTGGTCAGACTGCAGGTCGAGCGTCGCAGCCCGCGCGCGCGCAGTTCTTCCTCGTAGGGGCCATCCTCGGGGCCCCAGTCGGCGCTGCCGACGATGGGAAAATGCAGATCGGCCAAGCCCTGCGCGACATTGTGGATCGAGCGCTCGAACGGATAGATCTCGATGATCAGGCGTCCCGCTGCGTATTCTTCGTCCATGGCCTTGATCACGTCGATGAGGATGCCGCGGTCCTTGGTTTCGGCATAGAGGGGCAGCTGGCCGACGTTGATCCGATAGTCCCGGGCAAGACTGGTGGTCGGGCAGGCGAGCAGCCAGGTGACCAGGCTGCAGATGGCTAGCAGGCTTGTTGGCGGCCTCCTCATCTCGCTCCTCTCACGACAGTGGTCTATGTGCACGCTATTGATCGCTGATTGTAAACAAACGCCAATGCCAATACCTGATAGATCATGCTGAAATTCTCGACACTGAATGTTCGACACGGGAGCCGTGAATGCCGATCTCTGAGAACCTGATCATCTCGCTGGTGGAGCGCGGCATCGTGCCGGATCCGATCATCCGCGCCGGTATCCGCCAGCGTCTGCGCAAGACTCTGGCCGAGCTGCCACAGCATGACTGCGAGGCTGCTGCTGAGCACAAGAAGGCCTTTATTACGATGATGGACTTGTCCCCGGTGGCGGCGGTGCCAGAGCGCGCCAACGAGCAGCACTACGAGGTGCCGGCCGAGTTCTTCGCGACGGTGTTGGGTCCGCGACGCAAGTACAGCAGTTGTTGGTGGCCAGATGGGGTGGGCACCTTGGCTGAGGCCGAGGAGGCGTCACTGGCTGAGACCGTGCGCCGCGCTGGCATTGCTGAGGACATGACGGTACTTGAGCTT
>NZ_JAYESN010000232.1:0-4848 GCF_034860625.1 Lamprobacter sp. | reverse complement strand
CCGCCGCCAGCGCGGCAGGTATGAGTCTGAATGCGTTGGTCGAGAAAGCCATCCGGCATGAGCTTTGAAATCCGGCGGGCGATCACCGCGACACAAGATCACGACTGCACCAGGAAGTGCAACTATCCTTCGATGAACCCCCACGCCGCGCTGTCGAAGAACCCGGTCGCCTGCCGCCGCGCCACTATACCGAATAGGATTATCAGAGCCGCCACTACCGCCCCATCAAACAACCCCCCCTAAGGCTGTTCGCAAAGCATTCTCGAACTCAGCCAGGTCGCCGTCGCCCTGCTCGGCTGGGCGATTGAAGCCCTGGGCGATGCATTCGCCATTGGCGGCTTCTCCTCCAACACCCGCCACGAAGTGCGCTATTTGCACATCAAAGGCTTCAGCGAACCCTGGGGCGCACCGGTCAAGGCGCGCCTGGCGGCGCTGCAGGCCGGCTGGTCGACCCGCATGGGTGCCGCGCTGCGCCATGCCGGGCACAGTCTGGCACGACGCGCGGCGGATAAGAAACTGCTGTTGATCTTAAGCGATGGTGAACCAGCGGATATTGACGAGACCGATCCGCAGCGCTTGATTGAGGATGCGCGCAAGGCATTGCAGGAACTGAGTGGAGCGGGGATTTACAGCTACTGCATCAACTTCGACCCGCATGCCGATGACTATGTCGGCACGATTTTTGGGCAGCATTACAGTGTGATTGATCGGGTGGAGCGGTTGCCGGAGCGCTTGACGCAGTTATTTGTGGCGTTGACGCGGTGACGCGCTTGAGTGTTCCAAAATCGAAAGATTGGTCTCTGCGGTGTCATCACATCGAACTTGGCGCTTTTTTGCGCCGATGACTGGCGCGATGCTTGATAGTGCCAAGCCTCGCACTGTCGCTGTTTTCCCTGATTGTTAGCGGCTGACCAAACCTGCGCATAAACGGTGAAGTCCAGCCCCGCAGGAAACCGCCGCCGCTGGAACCGAAGCCCAAGCCACCGACCCGCTGGCAGCGGGCGGTAGCCTGTCAAGATCACTCAGAACGGATCATCGTTATAGGAAGGAAACAACGGCAACGGTCGCTGACGCGCATCAGCGCATTGCTCCTGATAACGCTGCTCACGCGCCTCGGCGATCGCTAGGCCATGAACCTCATAGATCCCCTCGCAAAGCATCTCCAGCCACTCAACGACCGCCAGTGCCTGCTGCGGGGGCCAGTCATAGGGAATCATCGGGGGTGGATACATGCTCCTCTCCTGGCGGTGGTGAGAAAGACTGCGCCGCTGGCGTCGTGCAAGCCGCGCGCTGCTGGCGGCGTCGTGCCGCATCCTCCTTCGCCTCCTTGAGCCGATAGGACTCCCCATCGATATGAACAATCTCCGCGTGATGGACCAAGCGATCAATCAGCGAAACCACACAAGCGGCATTGGGAAACACCTCTCCCCACTCGGCAAAAGGGCGATTGGTCGTCACCAGCGTCGAAGACCGCTCATAGCGGCGCGAGACCACCTCAAAGAGCAAATCCGCATGGCGGTTGGAATACGACAGAGTCACGATCTCATCGATCACCAACAGCTGCACCCGAGCATAGGCATTCAGGCGCGCGCGCAGCGCCCGCTCCCCATCGGCTTCCAGCAGCGCATTGAGCATCGCCGCCGCCGACGTGCACAAGCACCGTGCGCCCGGTGAGCACCGCCTGTTGCGCCAAATTGCGCGCAATCGTCGTCTTGCCCACCCCGTTGGGCCCGATCAGCACCACATTCAGCGCCTCGGCGACAAACCCAAGCCCCATCAACGCCTCGATCGCCGCGCGATCACAGCGCTTCGGCCAATTCCAATCGAAATCCGCCAACGGCGTAAAGCGGCCCAGATGCGCCTGTTTCAACCGCCGTTCCAACGAGCGTTGCGCCCGTGCCTCTTCCTCCCATTGCAACAACGCCGGTAGCCAAGGCGCCTGCGCCACCTCCGCCCACTGCGCCAGCACCCCATAGAGCTTCAGCGCCTGAGCGCGTTGTTGCAATGCATCCAGATCATGCTCCGTCATGCTCAAGCCTCCTGCGACGGCGCATCATGCAACTGGTCGTAATCCCCCAAGGCCGCCGTGCGCACCACCACCTCACGCACCCGCGCATCCGCCGGCAGCGTGACCGGAATCGGCGGCGGCTGTCCGCGCGCCTCGCGCCGTCGCTCCAGCGCCTGGCGCACCGCATTGGTCTGCGCCACCCCGCGCGCCAGCGCCTCCTCAATCCCCGCCGTCAACTCTGTCGCCCCATGGGCCTCGAGCAGGCGCAGCAACGCCGCCGTCAGGCTCCCCAGCGGCTCCCCGCGCTCGGCCGCCTTGGTCAGCAAGGTCTGAGCGATCGGCACCGCCTGGATCAAGCGATCCTGCCCCCGGTGCTGACGCGCGGCGTGCTTGCGTGCCACCAGCTCCGCGATATGGGCCGGGTCCTCCACCTGCACCCCGGCATCGAAAGAGCGCGCATGGGTGGCCAGCACCGTCGCGCCATCGACCACCCGCACCTGCTCCAGCGACGCCACCACCGTGAGGGTGCGACGCACCTGGGTGTGAGGTACCGAAGAGTCGTTGCGGTCAAAGCGCACATAGGGGGTCTTGCCCACCGCCACCTGTTCATCGGTGGGAAAGGGTGGCGCTGGCAAGGGCAGCAACAGCGGGCGTTCTTGTGCAAAGACCGCCCGCACCGAGCGGGTGCGATCCTCCGGACAAGGGCGATCAGCGGCTTGGCCCTGACACCAGGCCTCGGCCTGGGCATTCAAATCGGGCAGATCCGTAAAGGTGCGCGCGGCAAAGAAACTGTCGCGGATATAACGAATGGCGCGCTCCACGCGACCTTTCTCATTGCCGCGCGCCACCGCCACCGGGCGCGGCTCAAAGCGGTAGTGACCGGCCAGTTCCAACAGCGTCGGATGAAAGCGAATCGCCTCCCCCTGGCGCTCGAGCACCGCGCTTTTGAGGTTGTCATAGAGCAACACCCGTGGCACACCACTCCAGGCATTGAAGGCACCGACATGCCCGCGCAGGAAATTGGCCATCTGGGCATCGAGAAAGAAGCGCAGAAACACCGCCCGGGAGAAACTCAGCACCATCACAAAGGCCATCAGGGTGCGCGTGGCCCGCCCAATGGTGAGTTTGCCGAAGTGGCCCCAGTCGACCTGCGCCTGCTCACCGGGCAGGGTCTTCAGGCGCAGATAGGCCTCGGGCTGGGGTGATGAAAATCCTAAAAAAGTGGGTCAATTTTTTAAGTCAGTTTTTGTTCCTTCTTTAAATCAACTGTCAGTGCTTTCTTTTTTGCCTGTAGGCTAGGATTCGGGAACCTATCTTTAAATTCTATAACCGCTTTCACAGGCACCGACTCTAATGCTTTTTTTATAAAATCGGTAGTGAGATCGCTCACCATTGCGCCAAATGTTAAGACCAATCCGCCGAATCCTTGATTGGCATGCGTATCAGCCAAGTATTTTTGCTTCCCGAAGAGTGATTCGAGTACTTCGCTACTGTTTGGCAAATATTCGTTTTCCCGACATTGGCGGGCTTGTACTTCGATAAAATCGACAAGATGATCCTTTAATTTTTTATTTTCCTCATATTGGATCTCGCCTAACTCATTTAATTTTTTCGCCAACTGCGAAGCGCTCTCTCGACTCAACCAATTTTGACGCGAAAACCGTTCGACAGTATCGGTGATCTTGAGCGTTTCCGACCAACGAGCAATCGGTTCTTGGTAAGCGGTTAATTCCCCAATTGATCGCTCAAGCGCTTCTTTTTCCGATGCGTCTGCCCGATCCAATAAATCAAGCATTTGTTTTGCCCAGCTCACACGAGTATTTAAATTCATATACCGAGATTTTTGACGTAATTTGGGTGGAGACAAATGCGCTTGGTTCGTTTGTTGCAATTTGCTTTTGATGGATTGCGCTATTTTTAAGAAACCTTCCCAATCCGGATCTTTTTTCAGTATCTTTTTGATTTCAGAAGCGGTTTTGTGCTTAATGTCATAAAAACTTGCCACTTCCGGGTGACATTCTTGAAATTTTTTGACACCGGCATGGAGATCGCTTCCATGATCATGGATCAGTGCCCTCGGCATCCCCGTCTTTTCGACGGCACGCTGAATCTGCTCGTAAACGACCGAACCATCCGAATGATCGACGATTTCCAAGTCGATCAAACTTAAATCGCGATGTTGCAAGGCACCGCGATCTTTCTCATAAGTGCTTAACCGAAATCCAACAATCACAAAACATTTTTCGCTGCCTAATTGAATATTATGATCGAAAATCAACACCCAATCGTCATCGGCTTTTTCTTTTGGACGCGTTAATTCATAATAACCAACGCGCATTGCCCAAGAGCGCACACTCGTCCAGTGGACAGCAGCATCGATTCCAGGAAAAATCTGGTTCAGAATCATCGGCAAACTGCGCGCGGAAGCGCGCAAATGTAAGGAACTCTCGAAAACGAGCAGCAAAAACAATTGAATCAGGCCAATCGAGTAATGATGATTAGGCGCTGTTTGGTGAAAAGATTCGGTGAGTCCAACTTGTTGCTCTTGAGTTTCTTGTGTTTCTTGTTTCTCCCGATCTTTTTGTGCTAACGATTCTTTTAGTTCTTTATTTTCTTTTTCTAAATCTCGCATGCGTTCTTCTTGTTGCCGGTATTTTTTCTCCCGATAGTACTGTTTGTTTTTTAATGATTTAATTTCTCTCCGTGCTTCCTGATATTTTTCTTTCCACTTATCGCGGCTTTCCTTGAAAAAATTAACAAGTTTATGTAAAGGGCTTTTGTATTCCATGTGACCGGCTCCTAGGAGTGATTAAGTTAGGGAACAAAAATGTTATCCTATT
>NZ_JAYESN010000231.1:0-4878 GCF_034860625.1 Lamprobacter sp. | reverse complement strand
TGACCCAGCTTCAGCCCTGAGCCCGTTCAAGCCTCGTTCACCACCGGTGCCGCCGCCCATCCGCAAGCGCCCGAACAGCAGCAGGGCGTCGATCAGGAACCCGCCTTCGATCGCAAAGGCACCGCCATAGGCGAGCAGCGCCACCTCGCCAGTGACGCGATTGAGCCCATCGACCAACCCGGCACCGAGCAGGTTGGCCAGCGCGCGGCCGAGCTGGAAGCCCAAGCCCCAGACCCCGAGCAAGAGTCCGGCGCTTTGCGTACTGGTGAAGGACACCGTCTGCGCCAACAGGCTGGCTGCGGCCAGCCCGGTGCTGAGCCCAAGCCCGAGCACACAGAGCTGCAGCAACCCCGGTGCTTGCATGACACCGGCCAGCACCACGCCGACGAACAGCGGCAGCAGTAAAACGATGCCCAGCCGGTACAGCCGTGCCAGCCCCAGCCAGGGGATCAGCACCAGGCCAGAGACCAGGATCGCCGCCAGCGCCCCGAGGCCCCAGAACATCGTCAGCTGCGTTGTCGCCGCCACATCCATGCCCCCCAGTGTCACCGACGATCAGATAGGGCTCGCGGCGCCGACCCCACAGCGGATACGCATCAGACAGATGCCCGAGCCAGATCCGCACCGGCGAGATCAACAACGGGATGGCGAGGAACAGCCCGGCCAGGATCACCGGCAGGCCAAGTTCGACCACCATCACCCGGTTGATGACGCTGCCGGAGAGGATCGACAGCAGGGTGAGACTCAGCGGCAGCCCGGCGAGGCGGATCAGCGCCAGTGGGCGGTTGAGACGCTGTATAGGAAGCCGCTCGAGCAAATTTAATTATTAGATCTGCAATCAGGCATGAATTAATCTACCCGAAAGCAATTTGATTATCGCAGAGTTGACGCAGCAAAAGCCGAGATGATGCAAGGTAAACTTGTGATTCGCTTGAGCGCGGATTTCGCTCGTAGTCTTTGCTTAATCGGCGTGACCGACCGAGCCACGCGAAGGTCCGCTCTACGACCCAACGACGTGGCAATACATGAAACCCTTTCGTGCCTGACTTGCGCTTGACAACCTCAAGGGTACACTGGAACTCTGACAGAACCCAACGAAAGAGTTCATCACCTAAGTATCCACAATCAGCCCAGATAATCTTTACGCTTTGCAGGATGACGAACAAACGGGTCAGGACGTCGCGGGCCGCTTTGCCATCAAAGATGTTGGCGGCATGCACGTAGACGACCAAGAGACAACCCATTGTATCGACTACAATATGGCGCTTACGGCCCTTGACGAGCTTGCCCCCGTCAAAGCCAGACTCAATCGACGACTCAGGCGTGCCTTTGACGCTTTGGCTATCAATGATCGCGCCACTGGGATCTGGGTTGCGATCTTCTTTTTGTCGCAGGCGTGCGCGCAACGCAGCGTTGATCTGCTCAAGTAGTCCGCTATGCGTCCACTTATTATAGTAGTAATTAACAAGATGATAAGAAGGGAAGTCTTTTGGTAAATAACGCCATGGACATCCTGTTTTGTTTAGATAAAAGATCGCGTTCAGAATCTCGCGAAGATTTGATTTGCGCTTACGTCCTGTTTTATAGGGATCAAGCTTGTTGATGATTGGGTAGTGCCCCAATCCATGGGGTGACTGTGTGAAATACGCTTAAAGTATCAGCGGGTTACGAAAACTCATCCTGCTTATCGGGGCACTACCGATGATTGGTTCAATGATAGCCCATTCTTCGTCTGACAAGTCACTTGGGTACCTTGCACATGGATGAGCGCCGTCTGAAGTCATACCGGTTGCTCCGAATAAAAAGGGGGGTTGGTCAAAAAATCGCCCCATGAGCTGAAAATAATGTATTATATATCATATATTTAGTTCCTGTACAGCGTCTGAGGCGATTGCTCACTGCACAGCGAGCACGGCCGTCGCCAGCGCCTTCTGGATCTCGGTGACATGATCTGCACCGCGCAGGGTCTTGGAGACCGGCTCGCTGGCCCCCGAGACCCACACCTTCAGCTCCGCATCCAGATCAAAATGCCCGGCGGTCTCGACCGAGAAGCGGGTAATCGCCTTGTAGGGGATCGAGAGATACTTGACCTTCTTGCCGGTCAGCCCCTGCTTGTCGATCAGCAGCAGGCGCGCGTTGGTGAAGATGAACTGATCGCGGATGACCTTGAAGGCGACCTCGATGGTCTCCTCTGCGGCGAGGATGGGTTCGAACTCATCGGCCAGCTTGGCTGGATCGATGGTGGAGGCGTTGCCAAGGAGGCCGCTTAAGAGTCCCATCAGGTGTCTTCATGGTTGATGTTGTGATGATGTTGAGTCTACCCTCATCGGGTCAGGAAGCCACCGTCAGTGCTGCAACCCCTGCCAAGCCAACCGGGATGTCAGTGTTGTTCGGCCATTGAGCAGCATGGCGTCCTGTTGGCCGTGACACGCCGAGGGTTGGTGAAGACCGTAGAGCCGCGCTTGCTGGCCTTGTCTTGTCAGGGCGATCGGCTCTCGGATGCCCTGATCACCGAGGTCTTGCGACGGGCGGGTGAAAGCTAACAGTGGCTTGCGAACCAAGGGGCTCATGGCCGCAGCATCAGGATATTAGCGGCTCTCGCCCACGATGTTCAGCGAAGTACGACGTCTGCCACTTCAGCGATCGCCGCCGCTGCGCCTTCCAGCTCGAACGACGTCTCAGCAAACCCACCATCGGCAGCGAGATAACCCAGACTGAGCCTGCCCTGGCAGGCTTGCAGTGCAGCGATAGGCCCCGTTGGCACGTCCAGCCCGTCGGCATGCTTAAGCACGAAGGAGACGTAATGCGCGCCGGCGTGATAGAGCGAGGAGGGTGGTTCACCGCTGCGTTCCGCGAGCTGGTGCGTGACCGCCTCGCGCGTCAGCCGCTGCTCCGCATCACCACACCACCACGCCAGGTTCGCTGTCGAATCCAGCGCGGGCGCCGTCGTGGCGGGCAGAAAGGTCACCCAGATGCGCGATTCATTGCTCGCGGCATGGAGCTTCAACTGATCGCCCTGTGCATTTTTGACCGCCGCGATCCTCACGCGGATGTCGTTGTACTCGTCGTAGAAGTCGCTCAAGGTCCAGGGCTCCTGCGCCCAGGCACCAGCCCAGGACGCCAGACCGAAAACGATCAATGCCAAAAGCCAGGCTGCTCGCATAGGCTGCATGGTCATGCCTCATGGTGTTGGGAGCTTGAGGGTCATCCAGCCCTACAGCACACGGCAGGCTCCATGCATCGAGGCTCAAGACCGAAGCCGACAGTCTGTGGCAACCGGGGCCACCGCTCCAGGAGACTGGTCAATCGCTGTCCGCTCAAGCCGGCGGAATCGCTGCCGTGCCCTAGCGCTGATCACCTCGGCTGAACAGGTTCGCGCCGGCGACATGAGACAGCCGTTGAGACTGATTCCGTGCTCCCCCAATACCAGGATACCCTGATGACCGCTCATCTTCGCCTGACCATCCTGTTCGACAACCAGCCAAGCCCCGCCGGACTCACCGCGCTTTGGGGTTTCGCCGCCCTGATCGAGACCGGCGAGCGAACGCTGCTCTTCGACACCGGCAGCAATGGCCGCGTGCTGCTGAAGAACATGGCCGCCCTCGGCCTCTCGATGGACGCGGTCGATCAGCTCTTCCTCTCTCATCCGCACTGGGATCACCTGGGCGGGCTGGACTCGGTGCTCGAGGCCAATCCGGCGCTCAGTGTGGTGCTGCATGAGGGCTTCTCCAAACACCTGATCCAAGATCTGCACGGCCTCTGCCGCGAGGTCATCGTCGTCGGTGCTGAGCCGCAGATCCTCGCACCTGGGCTGTTCTCCACCGGTCTGCTCGACAGTCAGCCGCCAGAACAGGCCCTGATCCTCAACCTCGGCGGCGTCACCCTGGCGATCAGTGGCTGCGCCCATCCGGGCATGGAGCAGATCGTCGAGCGGGGTCGGGCACTGCTCGGTGAGCCGATCCGCTGGGCGATTGGCGGTTTTCACTTGATGTATGCCGATGATGCCGAGATCACTCGATCGGTGCAGGCCTTGCAGGCGCTCGGGGTGACCGATGTGCTGCCGACCCATTGCACGGGTGATGCGGCGATCGTCGCGTTTGCGCAGGCCTATGGCGATCACTGCGTGAGCGGTGGGGTCGGGCGCCGACTGGCGTTGTGACCCGCGTCCTAGCAGCGCTGGATGCTGCAAGACGAGCCATTTGCAAGCGCGTTGGCAAACGATCCGCCGCCTGCTGCGAGCAGCAGGGTTGGTCATCCTCTGACCATTGCGATCGCAGCGATTGATTCGGCAGGTGCTTGCGGTCCTCTCACCGGGACTGCGCACAGGTTTATCCACAGCAGCTGTGGATCAATCGCTTCCGGAGAGCCAGTGGCCATGAGGACTGGCAGGAGGCGTTTGGCAACCGGAACGCGATCTGCAGACCCTGAGCTGAGCGTCTGCGTCAGACCGATGACCTCAAGTCCGCGGAGTCAGTCTAAGAGGCTTCGCTCTTAGAATCCTCTCCCACATCACCCCCATCATCGTCCTGCGTGGACGTTTCATCCTCATCCTCCTCATCGCCATCGACCAGCGAGCCCGTCGCCAGCGTCAACGCATTCACCGCGTCATCGGCCGCCAGCAGTTCGGCGTCTTTGCCCGCACGCTGTGCAGAATCGCGCGCGCGGCGCTCCAGATCGATGATTGAGCGCCCAAGCCCTTAGACCAGGCGACGTAGACGGTGGGTGGCCTCCTTGCGTTGCTTGTTGCTCAGGAGACCGGCGAACCAGAGCCCATCCAAGAGCATCAGGATCTTGTCCAGCAACAGCACCAGGCGAACAGAGTGTGCCAGCTGCGGCGAAGAGAGCTGCAGCGTCACCTCCCGCGGATTCGTGTAGCGC
>NZ_JAYESN010000230.1:0-4892 GCF_034860625.1 Lamprobacter sp. | reverse complement strand
TTGATCGAGCCGGCGCGACCAGTGGTGGCGTCGGTGCCGCTGGCGAAGAATTGCACGAAGGTCGGCGCGCACTCGCGGATGGCGGTGAGGATCGGCTGGTGGGAGCCGCCGACGGTGCACAGGAGGAGGGTGTCAGTCACAGGTTATTCGTCTCGCTTGGTTTGCATGAGTGCTTCGATCGCCCGTCCAAGAATGGCGGCATCAGCCTGATCCTTGGGCCGCAGTCCTTGCTTGGTCTTCCACAAACCATTGAGTCCTAGCACGGGAACCGGCACCCCATCGAGCAGCATGATCTGTGCATGCTCCTCCAACTCCGAAAAGGCAACGCCGGCCACCGACGGCATCACATCAATCGTGATCTCATCGTTGATGCGAATCGCGTGCAGGGTGTCGCCCTCGAAAGGATCGTGTTCATCAGCCAGGGCTTGAGCTGCCCCATCGGGCAGTTCTGACAGCGCCAGAACCCAGCGTCGGCTGTTATCCGGGTCCGGGGCAACAGCAATGTCGATATCCTCGGTCATCCGAACATAGCCATGCGCGGCAAGCGCATAGCCACCGACCAAGAGGTAACGTACCTGATAGTGGTTTAACAAACGTGCCGTGGCGATGACGTCTTCCCAAGTGGCCGGCCGCGAGAACAGCATCTCGCCGGAATCCCTACCGGCTTCAGTCTCAGGGGTTGCGCTTTGACGCCGCAGCAGGCTCAGCAACCAGTTCCACATGCCAGCGCTCCCAATCAGCATTTGCCTCCTCCATGGTCCGATAGCGGAAGACCCCTTTGGGTACCCTTGATCGGTGTGACACCATCGCTCGGACCCAAGCACGTTCCTCCGCTGTCGGAGGGCGTAGCTCCCCAATGGGGCGTTGGCGTCGCCGCCCGATGATGCGTTGAAATTCGGGCATCTCTTGATCTGCGGTGTGATTAAGCATGGCCGTTGATGACACCGTCAATTTGCTGACGTCGCTTGGTCTCCTGTTTCTTTCGCTTGTCTGCCTTGACGCCCGGTGCGGACCAACCGAAGCGATCAAGTGCCGACGTCAGGAGGTCTACCGCACGTTGACGCTCTGTGCTATCCGCCCAGCCGAAGGCTTGCTCCGTGAGTGCATTCACCAACCGTGAAAACTCCGGATACTGATCCTTGTTGAGTGGACCCTCGCCAGTGAACTGCGCCGTGCCCTCCTTGAAGCGGCGCAACGCCTGCTCGCTCCGCGGCAAGGCTTCGAACGCAGCTTGTTGTTGCGCGACCCTGGCCTGCTCCTCCTCCCGCTGCAGCCGTTCCTCCTCCTCGTGCTGACGTTGCTCCTCGACGGCGCGCTGCGCGTTCAAGCGTGCCTGCTCGGCCGTCTGGTCGCGGCGCATGGCTCCATAGCCGACCGCCGTCTTGGCGCCAAAGCCCAGCCAATCGAAGGCATGCTCGAGGGCCGCGTTGAGCAGTGATTGCCAAACGCCGGGCTCGGCAAGCTCGGGTGCTAGGCGCGCAAGGAAGGGTTGATCGCACTGGATATGAAAGTGGAATCCAGCCCCCGGCGGTACGCTGAGGAAGTTGATCGGGTTGGGCTGACCAGACTCATGCGGGGTATCCGTGCCCTGCAGATAGTGAGACTGGTGCGCGGTCATCACCTCGACAGCAAGCTGCATGCCCGGAATCTGCGGGTAGACATCCCAGAAGCGCAAGGCCCCGCGGACATGCTCGGTCTCCCCATCGCCACTCTCCTTGCCGAACAGGACGTCGAGCTTTGTCATTGGAATCCGGGTGTTCTCCAGAACCAGCATGAAGCGCTCGGCTTGATTCCAGCCGTGCGGATCACCCCACTCGCCACTGGCCAACTCGCGCGCGGCCTGGCGCAGCACGCCCTTGACGCCGCTGCCCGGCAGATAGGGGAGTCCGTAAGGATTGAGGAATGCGAAGCCGTTTTCGAGCGGGTGTTCGTTGCCGAGACCAGTGGTGAAGGGTGCGATCGCATCGGCATCGACACGCAGTAGCTGACCCGAGGGCTGCAGCCGCTCGGCAAGCATCGTCTGGCGCTCAAGGAGCGCGGCCATGAGCTGACGATCCTGCTGGTTCAACTGAGTGGCACCTCGCAGCGCGGCGGTTTTGTTCTCGTCCTTGAACTCGCGCTCAATCCGATCTCTACCCGCAATGCGGTAGTTCAGGTCATGCATGGTCCACAACCGCTCTTGGGTTCGGTTGTTTGTGCCCCACAACTGCAAGTACATCCCAAACCGCATGCCTGGCGATGCGCTGGAGAAATCAGTGCCAAGGTAGGCCGGTACTGCTGCCATCGCCATGATCAGCGACCTCCCGCACGTGCGGCCGGCGCCATCTGCCGCATCCAGCGCAGCCAGGCAAAGGCCTCCGCGGTGATAGCTTGATAGGTTTGTGGCTCCGCTTGCATCAGCGCCTCCATGAATGGAGAGAAGTCAGCGTTTGGAATCAAAGGATCGAAGCGCATTGTTAGCCAGCCGCGCAGATGTTGCGCCAAATCCCGGCAGTGGCGCTGCGATTCCTTGCTGCCCTTCTCCTCGAGAAACGCCAACACCTGAATCAACCCGCTATTCATGATCAGAGCGGGTAACCCTTTGGCGAGCTTGACATACTCCTCGCTGCAGCGCTGCGCCTTGTCCCAGGTATCCGAGGCCCGAAGCTGTTCCATCGTCTGCATGCCTTAACCCTCCAAGATGCGCACGGCAACGATGCCGCGCCCGGTGGTGGCATCACCGCCGATCTGCAGCGGCCGGTTATCCAAGACCGCCTTGAGCCTGAACATGACCTCGGTGGCGTCCAGTGCCTCGTCGGCCTTGCCGGTCCGGGTCCGACTGGCCATCAAGGGGGCGATGAGCAGCGATTCGGGTGGTAGATTCTCGGTGTAGAACAGACCGCCATCATCGGCGGTTCCGGTTTTCGGATTGATTCGCACGTGGGGCTCGACCACGGTGGCATGCTCGGCAAAGTAGGCGAAATCGGTATCGGAGAGCAGTACCAAATCCTGGCTCAGTTTGGTGCGGAAGAAGTCATGGGCGGCATCGGTAGGAAGCGCCTTGTCAGCGAGGTCGGCGGCAATCGCCGGTACCTCGTTTGGTGAAATCCTCGCCTCATACTCGAACGCCTCCAGATGCAGCTTATCCTGTGACAAGAGTTGCGGGTTGGCGAGGAGGCAGTGACCTTCTGCCACCGTCGGGATCCTCCAGGTAGTGGCCACGCCAAGCAAGGCGAGCAGGCGCTGGGCGCGCCCAAGGGCCTGCGGACAGGTGGCATAGGCATAGCCGTTCTTGAGACTGCGCACCGGAAAAGCGACCAGCTGCGCGTCGCCGAAGCTCACCGCGCCGGCATGCAATGTACTGTTACCCGAGGGCGGACCGAATAGGCGGTCGATGTCACCCGGATCACCGCCGGCGGAGGCATAGCTGTGGCGAACCGCACCCTTGATACCGGAGCCGGCAAAACAGGGATGACCGGTGTGCGTCTCGCGCTGTATCGGGTTGTCGATGACGCCAACCGTGTTACCGGCGCCGAGATGCACCGGGCTGACGGCGTAAAAGAAGACAGCAGCTTGTTTCTCAAACATGGGCAAGTCCTTTGGCGGGCAGAGTCAGAGTGATGATGGGTGTGCTGGGCTACGTCCAGACGGCGAAGCTGAAACGATTGAAACCCTCAGCGCGCCGCTGTAGATCATCGCAGGGCTCGCGCCAAAGGCCAGCGGCGACAAGCTTACCGAGCGCTTCGGGGGTGGCTTCGAGCTGGTCGAGCCAATACACGCTGCCACTGGGTGCCGCGCGTTGCGCGGGTTTCGGCTGCCAGGCAGCCAGATCCCAGCCAGAAACGGTCTGCGCGCGTGGGACGGCAGCACTGACCAAACGCGCGCGCACGCCGCCGAGCGCGAAGCGCCCCTGCGCATCGACACCGGGTAGACGCCAACCGTCAGGAAAGAGTCCGGGGCTGGTCAGCACCAGGCGGCAGCGTCCAGCGGAGGCGAGCGCCGAGAGATCGGGTATGGGCGGCTCCACTCTGACGGTGCTGACCGCCGCGGCACGACCATCACCGCCGAAACGCAAGCTGCCGTTTGCTGGCAGCTCAGCACCCTCAACGCCTACCAGGAAGCCGGTTCCAGGGCAGAAGCCAACGGCCTGTGTTGCGAAGAGCTTGCCGTCGTCGGCTCGACGTTGGATTGGATCGAGGCCGATCCCAATGCGGGCATCCACCTTCCACAGCTGATTGGTTGGGATAAGATCAGCCGCCTCTGGGAGCTTGCCTTGCAGATAGTCGGTAACAGCCCGTTGATTCAGCCAATAACCCGCGACGGACTTACGCCGATCGGCGACGCCAAGCACCGGCAGCTGCTGCACCGGCGCCGAGGCGAGCAGCCCCGCAGGCAGTGTCTGTGGCGCGAGCATCGCAGGCCGGAGCTTCTCGTCATCGCTGCGGCTCAAGATCAAGTCTGACGGTGGCTCGATCAGCAACTCGACGGTCCCGGCTGCGGTGAGGCGTGCGACATGAAAGGCGGTCAACCGAAACGAGCCAGGAGCGGTCGGCGTGCCCAGTGTTGGATGGGCGACCTCGCCTCTGGCAAAGGCGGCCGCATCAGCACTGTCGCTCGCCAAGAGCCATGAGCGCAACGCACCGGCCGCGGCCGAGGGCCAGGGCGGCACCAAGCTCTCGCCGAAGCTACCGGGATCACCAAACAGCTTGTTGCCGCGCAGAACCAGCAGGTCGAGCGGCTGCAGGAAACGGTAGACGGTCATCAGTGGACTCCCTTGTCGTTCGCAGCCGAAACGGTTGCTGAGGGAAGGTTGGCGGAGACGCGGCAGTCCCGAACCAAGAATTCAGCGACCGCAAGACAGTTTTCCAGCCAGCGCAGCGGCGTTTGGCCGGACGCCGCTGGCTGGTCAACCG
>NZ_JAYESN010000229.1:0-4903 GCF_034860625.1 Lamprobacter sp. | reverse complement strand
CTTGAAACACTGTCAAGCGCTTCGGCAATGACGCCTTTCGTCCAGCTGGCCAGCCGGCGATTGACGTTCTTGCCGAAGGACTTGCCCGCCATTGGCGCGGTTAAATCTTCTGCCGCAATGACGGCGGCTTTGTCGACCACTTTGTTCACCGACTGAAACACCAGATCGCGGATGCGCGCGTGGGTCTTGTCCATCTGCCGGTGGAGCTTCTTGCGCCCGAGGTTGAAGTGGCGAATGTGCGCGCGCTTGCGCGGGTTGCGGGTGTTATTGGCGAGCGCGCGCAGTTTGGATCGGCGCTGATACTTGGCTTTGAGCTTGTCGGATTGTTCGGTCAGTATTCGGCCCAGTTCCTGGCCGTGGTGCTCACCGTCGGAATCGACCAGCACTTCGGAGTAGCCTTTATCGACGCCGATGGTGCGCGCGCCGCAGTTCTGTTGGGTCTCGACATCAATGGCGGTGTGAACTTCAATGCGGTCATCCTCTTTCATGATGATGCGCAGGGTTCCGGTTGGCGCGACCGTGGTATCGAGCGGAATGGCGATGCGCTGGCCTTTGACTAAGCCAGGGATTTTGATCCAGACGCGCCCGCCGAGTTGAAAGGTGGTGTAGTTATCCGAACGGACGATGATTTGGTTGTGGGTGCGGTTATGCCCGCGATGCCAATGCTGACGCATGACCCGGCGCAGATAAGCATCGCTTGTCCATTCGTTGCGCTTGAGGGCGGTAAACAGGCGTTTTTGCTCGGTCTTGTCCTGGGTGTGGCGCCAGATGCAGCGGCGCGCCTTGACTTTGGCCGCTTCCATGCCGGCGGTGATGTCGCCCTTGGCATCGCGCAACGTTTCTTTCCAAGCATTCGCTGAAACCGGAAAAACGCGCCTTTCCTTCAACCAACCATCACGAATTTGCCGATCCGAGAGACCCACGCCACCGATAGACCCGAACCGCTGCCAGACCTCGGAGCGCACTTGACCAAGACGGCGCGCTTGCTCGCGCAAGGCGGCGACTTTGCCCTGATTCGGGCGCTTGGCGTTCAGAATGCGCGTGACCTTCATTCGCAGGTGTCCTTTGGTCAGTGAATGGGCATGTCGGCGTAATCTTCCTTGATTTGATGCTTGTACTTGCGCATCCCAGACAGCCGGCAACTGAAGGTATGCACAATCGCCAGCAAATCCTCGACCATTTCTTGTTCAGGGGATAGCGAGTCCTGGTTAACCACCACGATCTCGCAGCCGTTTTCCTCGGCGATGTGCGCGAACAGATCAAACCCAAAGCGCATCAGCCGGTCTTTGTGGGCGATCAGCAGCAAGCGCACTTCCCCGCGCTGAATCCGATCGACCAGGGCGAGAAAGCGCTTGCGCTTGAAGTTCATCCCCCCGCCGATCTCTTGTATCCACTCATCCACTGCGATGCCGGCGCCCAGGCAGTAGGTTTCCATCGCGCTGACTTGGGAGGCCAGATCATCCTTTTGGCCCGCGCTCGAGACCCGGCAGTAGACCACCACGTCCCGGGTCTTCGGCGCCCCTCCCATCATCAGGCGCACATCAGACTCATCAAAGTAGCGATGCCCCGAAGGCAGTCGCTTGGCTTGCAGCTTCCCCTCGGTTTCCCAGCGCCGGATCGTCTGCGGCGAGCGGCCAATGCGCTTGGCGAACTCACCGATACTGTAGCGATTACTCATAACGAGTAATTATACAGTATTATGAATACTTATGAAGGAACAGTTTCTCGCTCCTGGTTGATATGATTGGAGCCACGCTGCAATCGACGCAGTTGCCTGAGCGCCTCGCGCGGCTGCGTGGTGTCACCTAAACTCGACAGCGGTCTCCTTCCCGGCTGAATCGTGCCGGGCTTGCATGCAACGGGCACGCCCGAGGTCATCTCCGCTTGTCCATAGAACAACAAGACATGCGAAAGATCAAATATATGAAATTCCATATCTGCTAGGCTTGTTGTCAGAGTTAGCCGTCGCCGAGGTCGTCTTCAGTACCTATCCAGCAACTGCTTCCCTCATTTGAGAGCCAGTGTCCGGCAATCATCGGGAAGTCGACCATGCATCGCTGCCAAGCAACGACGGCCACGCCCCCCGCATCCGGAGCCTCCCCATGCCCGATCCCTTCGCCTGGCTCGGCGATCTCATCGCCTATTCGCTAGTCGGTCTGAGCCCAGACTCGGCCACGGGCGCCGCGCTGCAATTCTTCGTCATGGACGTGGCGAAGATCTTCGCGCTCTTGGTCATCATCATCTACCTGATGGGCCTGCTGCGCGCGCTGATTTCGCCGGAGCGGGTGCGCGAGTTCGTGCGCGGCCGCCCGGATTGGCAGGCACGCGGCATGGCCGTGGGCCTGGGCGCGATGACGCCGTTCTGCTCCTGCTCCTCGGTGCCGCTGTTCATCGGCTTCGTCGAGGCCGGCATTCCGCTCGGGGTGACCTTCTCGTTCCTGATCGCCTCGCCGATGATCAACGAGGTCGCTGCCGTGCTCCTGATCGGCATTCTCGGCTGGAAGCTCGCGGCGCTCTACATCGGCGCTGGACTGATCGTGGCCTGGTTCGGTGGCATCATCATGCAGCGCTTCAAGCCCGAGCGCTGGGTCGAGGACTATGTCTGGAAGATCCACATGGGCGAGATGGCCGCTCAACGTCCAGACACCAGCCTGCGTGGGCGCCACCGGTTCGCGGTGGCCGAGGTCCGTGAGATCCTACGCCGGATCTGGAAGTGGGTCTTCATCGGCATCGGTGTTGGCGCCCTCTTCCACGGCTATGTGCCGGATGACTGGGTCGTCAAGCATCTCGGCGACGGTCAGTGGCTCGCCGTCCCCGCGGCCGTGCTGGTCGGTATTCCGCTCTACTCCAACGCCACCGGCGTCATCCCGGTCGCCGAGGCGATGCTGGGCAAGGGCGTCGCCGTGGGCACGGTACTGGCCTTCATGATGAGCATCGCGGCCCTCTCGATCCCGGAGATGCTGATCCTGCGCAAGGTCATCCGCTGGCAGGCGCTAGCGCTGTTTGCCGGTGTGCTTGGGGTGTCCTTCGTGCTGGTGGGTTGGGGCTTTAATCTCATTACCTGATGAGATTCAAGGGTGTAAAGGCGTCAAACCAACGCTTCCCAGTCCGGATAGCTGAGCCCTGGAATGCGCTGCGTGCGAACGGGCAGCCCATGATGGCGTGCATAGGCTTCCCAGTGTTGAATCTTGTGGGCTAGGCCCTCTGGCATTCCGGCATCCATCCAACGCATCCGATCAGCCCAGGTTTGCTCGCTGCGGATGAGCGGCCAGCCATGCAACGCTAGCCAGAGCGCCAATGTCGGCTCCCAACGCAGCCATTGAGTCTCATCTTTGCGCTCGGCCTCGCTGCGATGGTCTTGCCAACACAACTGCTTGCCGTTGCGCGTTGCGGTGATGAGCGGCTTCTGGTCGTGCTCAGACAGCAGATCCATCCCCGCCTGCCTGACCCGAACCTGCGGCGCTGGCTGCTCGCGCCAACGCACGAGGCTCAGCGCATGTTTCCAGTTGACCACCGCGAAACCACCCTTGAGATACAGCCGCACCGCCGACGGCCAAAGCCAGTCCGTCTCCAGTCGCAGCGCCGACAGCCCCACCTGCTCCACAGCGGCAAAGAGCGCCTTCAACACGCGCTTGGCATGGCCCTGTTGGCGACACTCCGGAAAGACATACAGGCTGGCGAAACCCAGGTGCGGTCCAGCCCAGCCCCAATCCCAGACCTGCAACGCCAGGGTGCCCAGCCGGATGCCATCAGCAACCAGCCAATAGGACTGGTACCAGTCGAACTTGCGCGGGTCGGTAATCCGCTCGTCGGGCAGCAGCAGGCGTTCGGACCAGATGTCGATGTCGGCCTCCGTCATCGCACGGGGGTCCAGCAATGCAGCGGGGTTCTCAACCCGGTGATCGAGAAAACTGCACAGCTCACAAGCACGCCAGAGGGTGCAAGCGTCGGTATCATCCAGATCGAGCGGCACCAGGGCCGGCACCGCCAGCCGCAGCAGCGCGGCCACTTGCTGGTGCAGGTCTTTCAATTCAGCCTCATCGAGCATCATCAACCCCGCTCGCAAATGAGCCCCTCCCAGCCTTGCGCTTGAGCGGGCCTGCCCACCGATAGGTGGTCTTCATAGTGCGACGCAGGGGCTTGCCAAGGCAACAGTCACCGACGAAGATCGATGCCAATCGTCTCATCAGGACACTGAGTATCTGTCAGCGCGAGGCCCAATGAGCATCGATCCCCGACTCCTACAGGCCAACGAACTCGGCATCCGCTTGGAGATCGTCAATGGCCTGGCGATTTGGGAGGTGCAGCCTGCTGGTGCTGCATGTCCGCCAGGGCCAGGTCAGCCGACAGGTTGCCGCGCAGGAGATCCGGCTCCAGTGTGGCTGTGTCGTCACCGTCTGAGCGGATCATCAGCCCCGTCTAGCGCCCTCAGGCACTGAAACGCAGCCAGCAGGATGCGTCGATACATGCGGCATATCAAATATACGAAATTCCATATCTGCTAACTTTATAGGCAACTTCAAGAGACTGCCATTCCTGGTCAATATCCCAGCTGGCGACGGCAATAACGACCACGAACGCCTGCGTCACACACGTCAAACGTCACACTTCACACGTCAAACGTCTCACTTCGACAGGTACCTCCATGAAACAGATCAAAGTGCTCGGCTCTGGCTGCCGCAACTGTGAGATCACCGCCAACGCGATCACCAAGGCGGCCGAGCAGGCCGGGGTTGCCATCGAGCTGGAAAAGGTGACGGATATCGCCGCGATCATGGGCTATGGCGTGATGTCCACGCCTGGCGTGGTCATCGACGGCACGGTGGTGCACTCGGGCGGCGTGCCGGGTCCGGATCAGATCCGCACCTGGCTACAGGCCACAGAGCGACAAGCCTGATGAGCG
>NZ_JAYESN010000228.1:0-4924 GCF_034860625.1 Lamprobacter sp. | reverse complement strand
GCGGTTTTCGGGTCGACATGACACCGCTGGGCCCGTCGGGAGCGTGCAAACCGCTGCTTTTCCCAGATTTTGGGCATGCCTTCCCTGGGGGCCGCTTGCGTTGGCCCCGTTTTTTTCGGGCTCGTCAGCAGAATCTATGGGTGAACTTCGGCTCGGGTAGTGCGCCAAGCGCATGATATAAAGCGATTTCCGCGCCTCGGTAGGTGCGAAACCCGAAGGATTTTCTGGAGGTCAGTTTTGCCTTGGTGTTGAAGCCCTCGACAACACCGCTGGACAGCTGGCCTTTGGCCCGGAACCAGTTCAGCAATAGTGGGTGATGCCGACGCAGCATTCTGGCTACTTTCTTCATCGGCTCGATCTTTGAGCGCATGACCTTCGTGCACCATTTGTCGAGGAACTGACCCGCCCAGTAGGGCGATGTGTAACCCCAGAACAACTGGAACTCCTCCTTCAGCAGATAGGATCGAACGCTACGAAGATTGTACTGGAGCAACTCCGCCAACTTGTTCTCCTGCGCGTCGGACAAATGCTCGGGCCGCTTCAGCAACAACCATCGACTTTTCGTCAGAACCGGCTCATAGCCCTTGGACTTCAGCTCCTTCACCGTAAGCGCCCATAAATCCGGGTACTGTTCGCCCGGTTGATCTCCGCAGACCATGCTCCCGAGTCCATTCGCACGGGAGAACCACATGACCAGCACCACCGACGACCGCAAGGCCTACTGGCAGCCGCATGTTGAGGCCTGGCGGGCATCAGGCATGTCTGGGAAGCAATTCAGCCAGCAGCACGCGCTGTCCTACAGCCAGCTGCTGTATTGGAACCACAAGCTCTACCCAAAGCAGAGTGCGCAAGACGGTGCGTTCGCGCGCGTTATCCCGGCGGCAGCCGACAGTGAGCGCAGTCGCTCGGCAGGCCCGGGAGATGGCCTGCAGATCACCTTGCCCAACGGGGTGCGTATCGGTGGCATCAACGCCGGCAACGTTGATGTGCTGCGCAGCGTGCTTGGACAGCTATGAAGCCGCGCTACTTGCGTCCTTCACTGGACCTTCCAGAGATCTATCTACACCGCGATCCGATCGATTTTCGCAAACAAGCTCACAGCCTGGCGGTGCTGGTGGAGCAGCAACTCGGGCACAGCCCCTTCAGTGGCGCGCTGTACGCTTTCACCAATCGACAGCGCAACAAGATCAAGTGCCTGATGTGGGAAGACAACGGCTTCGTCCTCTACTACAAGGCTCTGGCCGAGGAGAAATTCCGCTGGCCCAAAGCCGATGAAACACTGCTGCCACTGACCGGTGAGCAGATCAACTGGCTGCTGGATGGCTACGATATTACGCAGATGCGCGGACATAAAAAACTGCACTTTGAGTCTATAATTTAAGGGTTTTCTGTGGCGCCTATGGTAAAATTCAAGCCATGAAAACGGCGCCGCAAACCCTCACTCCCAGCACCGAATATGCCGGTCTGACAGCGGCCGAATTGCTCGATCTGCTCGCCGCAAAAGACGAGGAGATCGAAGCCCGCAACGACTTCATCCAGGAACAAAAAAGAGCCATTCGGCAACGCGATTGCCGGATTGAGCTGCTGGAAGAACAGCTCCGACTGTCCAAAATCCAAAAGTTCCTGGCCAGCAGTGAGAAGCACATCCTGCAGCTTCCGCTGTTTGACGAAACCGAGCTGGAAGCCGCCTTGGCCGAGCTCAAAGAATGTCTTGGCATTGAAGACGATGAGCCGGACGACAAGCCTGCACGGTCGGCAACCTCCAAGAAGCGCAAGCGCGGCTTCTCAGCTTCCTTGGCGCGCAAGCGTATCGAGCTGCTGCTGACCGAAGCCGAGAAGGCTGGCGCCAGCAGAGTCTTCCTGACCAAGGTCAAGGAAGAACTGTCCTACATTCCCGCCACACTGGAAGTCATTGAGTACTGGCAGGAGAAGGCGGTCTTCACTGCTGAAGACGATGCCGCTGAGCAGTCCGTCGAGGCGTCGTTTGAAGAATCCGTTGAAAAGCCAGTCGCCGCTATCTCTGTCGTGGATACCGACGACGGCATCGTCGGTGATGCCGACAGTGCAGCCTGTGATGATGTAGTGGTACCAGCAGATGTAGCTGCTGTAGAGGACACTGGTCTCGAAGCCGCGGCAGATCTCGACGAGGCCGCTCTCGCGTCCGATCTCGACGCTGATGGTGATAGTGGCGAGCAGGGTAATGGCGATGACGCCATTGCGCACGCCGGGGAGCGCATCGTCAGCGCGGCGCGGCCGGTCAACCCGCTGGGCAAGTGCATTGCCCACCCCACGCTGTTGGCCTACATCCTGGTGTCCAAATATGCCGATGGCCTGCCGCTGTACCGGCTTGAGGGCATGTTCAAGCGTCATGGTCAGGTGATCAGCCGTACCCTGATGGCCAACTGGATGATCCGGCTGGAGCCGGTGCTGCGGCCGCTGATGAATCTGATGCGCGAGGCGCAGAACAGCGGCGATTACCTGCAGGCGGATGAGACCCGAATCCAGGTGCTCAAGGAGGATGGTAAAACCGCCCAGTCCGACAAGTGGATGTGGGTGATCCGTGGCGGGCCGCCGGGCCAACCCTCGGTGTTGTTTCATTATGATCCCAGCCGGTCCGGGGAGGTGGCCTTACGCCTGCTCGATGGGTTCAAGGGTGTGCTGCAGGCCGATGGCTACAGCGGCTATGCTGCCGCGTGCGAGATCTATGAGTTGATCCGCATTGGGTGTTGGGACCACGTTCGCCGGTACTTTGTTGACGCCGCGCGCGCTGCGCCCACCGGAAAAGGCAAGAACAAGCACAAAAAAGCCACAGCAACCGTAGCAGATATGGCGCTGAGCTACATCGGGCGGCTGTACGCGATTGAACGGAAGATCGCTGACTACGAGCCTGCGCAAAAGCGCGAGGCCCGTCAGCAGCTGAGCGTGCCGGTGTTGAACGAGTTCAAGGCATGGCTCGACAAGAAGAGCAGTCGCGTCCTCAAAGGCTCACTGACCCGCAAGGCCATCGACTATGCCCTGAATCAGTGGCAGTACCTGACCGGCTACTGCGAGGACGGTAGGCTCAACATCAGCAATGCCCTGGCTGAGAACGCCATCCGTCCGTTCGCAGTCGGGCGCCGGGCATGGCTGTTCGCCGACACCTCACGTGGCGCACACGCCAGCGCGACTTGTTACTCCCTCATCGAGACCGCCAAGGCAAATGGCCTTGAGCCGTACGCCTACGTGCTTCACGTGCTCGAGCGCATCGGCGCTGCCGATACGCTGGAGACGATCGAGGCACTGCTCCCCTGGAACGTCGAATTGCCGCGCCGCGAAAAAAAGTGACCACATCGGCTTAGGGGAAGTACGTCGATTTAGGGGCGCTTACCTTTAAAGGCCACGCGTCTCGCGAACGGCCGCTTTCCGACCTGGTTTGAGCCTGGTTGGGCCGCCGCCGTCGACTGCATCGCCAACGCGCATGTGGTGGCCGTGATTGGCGCGGAAGAGGCCACCAGGGCGGCGATCGCTTGGCTGATCGAGGTCGTCGCTAGTGGTCGTGAGGTCGCCACCTCGTTGTATTACCGCGATCCTTTAGATCTGCACCTGGCCTTGACCCGAGCCCTGGTCGTCGGTGTTGACGCCCTGCGTCCGGCGATTGATGTCGCTGCCGAGCGTGCTCGGCACAGGCTGCGCGAGGAAAACCTAAGTCCATACCGAAGGGCGCAGGCGATGATTGTCGCTGGCGCGAGTGCAAGTCCGTTCCTCGCGGAGGTCTCCGATGCCGCAGCGCGACTCGTGGAGTCTGCCAACGCAGATGGTTGCTGGCCCGCCGAAACCCTGTATGTGGCCGGCAATACCGAGTCGGCTGGCCTCTGGCACTATCAATCCTGGGCGGTGACAACGGCGCTCTGTGTGCGGGCGCTGGCCAGTGTCGCGTCTACTAAAAGGGGCTGATCATGTCTGTCCATCCACCCTGGTTGCGCTTTCAGGCCTACGTCGTCGGGTTGCCCAAGACCGGCTCGACACATGAAGCAGTCCCGGCAAACCGGGATGGCGTAGCCAGTCCGACTCTGTAGCGAGGTCTCGCGCATCGGCCAAAGCGTTAGCGTCTGGCCAGGCTGTTGGCGGCCGACGATGAAGGGATCATCGGGATTGCGTCCGTCGACGACCTCGGTGCAGGCGGAGAGGAAACCATCTGGGGTCAGGGCGCGGGTGCCACTGATCGCGGCACAGTAGCGACCATTGCCGACCCGGGTATGTGACCAGGCCGAGGTGCTGAGCTGGATGCCGAGGTGCAACGCATAGCGGAAGGCGTCGAGAAAGGCGTCGGCGAAGGCCAACGGCTCCGGTGGGCCATCGCGCAGGTTGGCGCCACGGCCAATGATGCTCGCCGGCTCCAACTGCACCCGATGAATCCCGATCTCAGCGGCATCCTCAACGAGCGCCCGCAGTGTATCCAGCCCGTCGTGGGTGACGGTTGCTCGGGTGGTGATGACTTTGCCGGCGGCTCGCAACGCCCTCAGGTTGGCGACCACGCGAGGACGGCTGTCCCGCTCGCTGGCGGTTGGGCGCTGCAAACCCTGACGCGGACCATCGTAGGAGATGAAAAGCCGCCATTCTGGCTGCAGCAAGGTCCGCAAGACCGCTGAACCGAAGTTGCCGTTGGTGATGGTCTCCACCGTTGCAACGAGGCCCATCTGCAAGGCGCGCTGCTGGAACGATTCCCATGCGGCCAGCATGACATGGAACTGAGTCGTGGGTTCGCCGCCACCGTGAAAGCCGAGGGTGACGAAGCGGACCTGCTCATCAAGCGTGTCGAAGAAGTCGTGAACCGCTCTGATGGCCTGCTCGTGGCCGAGTCGCGGGCCCGCCGCTGGTCCTGATGTGGCGTAGCAGTAGATGCAGCGTAGATTGCAGGCGTTGGTGGGGTACAGCAGGAGTCGGC
>NZ_JAYESN010000227.1:0-4933 GCF_034860625.1 Lamprobacter sp. | reverse complement strand
GACGGTGATGCTGTAGAACGCGCCAACGAGGCCATTCTAGCGTCCGCCAAGTCACCATCACCGCTGCTTTCCATCGCAACCGGAGTCTGACCATGGCCCTGATCCTCTATCTGCACGGCTTTGCCAGTGGGCCGAAGCCCAACAGCCCCAAGGTCGATCTGCTGCGGGCGCTCGGCCATGAGGTCCGTTGTCTGGCAACCCAGGGCGGCTATCGGCCCGAGGACTATCTGCGTGCAGCCGAGGCGGCGCTGAGCAAGTCGCCAACGTTCGACCTGTTGGTCGGCAGCAGCCTGGGTGGATTCTGGGCGCGTTACCTGGGCGCGCGGCACGGCTACCCCTGGATTGGCTTGAATCCGGCCTTGCGTCCATCGGCAACACTGGCGCGCTATCAGGGCCGCTTGCAGCGCTTTGATGTTGATGCGAACTTCGACTGGACCTTGGAGGATGCCCTCGCCTATCGGGCCTATGAGGAGGAGCCGGTGGATGCATCGGTGCCGGGGCTGATCCTGGTCGCGGCGGATGATGAGGTCGTCGATGCGCAGGAAACGCAGGCGTTGGCCTCGGGGAGCGCGCTGCATGTCCTTGCGCAGGGCGGTCATGAGTTGGCCAACACCCCCGCCTATGCCGATGCGGTTGCGGATTTCATCACCAGGGTCACGGCAAGGCGCGGTGCCTGAGGCCGCAGCCATGCGAAAGAGGAGCAGTATCTATCGGCGCTGGACGCGCGCATTGTCCGCAAGGCCGTGGACGGGGACTGAGCATGAAGGCCCCTGCCGCTGCTCGCCTGTGATCCAATGACCTGATGTTCGCCAAGCTCACCTCACTGCTGTTCACAGCCCTGCTCGGCCTGCTCCTGTTTGGGCTTCTGCTCTGGTGGCTGCAGCCCAGGCTGATCTTCTTTCCCTACGATCGGTTGCAAGCGACGCCGACGGATTGGGGGCTCGACTACGAGGAGGTCCAGCTGGTCACCGAGGATGCGGTCGAGCTGCATGGCTGGTTGGTGAGCGCGCCCAAACCGCGTGCCACGCCACCGCGCACCCTGCTGTTCTTCCATGGCAACGCCGGCAACATCTCCCACCGAGGCGATTCGATCAGGATCTTCACCGACCTTGGGTTCGAGGTGTTGATCATCGACTACCGGGGTTATGGTCGCAGCCAGGGCTCGCCCTCTGAGCCAGGACTGTACCGGGATGCCACGGCCGCTTGGGACTGGTTGACGCAGGTGCGCGGCATCCCACCCGAAGAGATCGTCATTTTCGGGCGCTCGCTTGGCGGTGCGGTAGCGACCTGGCTGGCGGCTCGGACCTCCCCGGCGGCCTTGATCGTCGAATCCAGCTTCGATCGGATGCAGAGCCTTGCGGCGGTGCATTATCCGCTGCTCGCGCGCCTGATCCCGCTACGAGTGACGTTTCCGGCCGTCGAGCACATCGGCTCCGTGCAAGCTCCAGTGCTGATCCTGCACAGTCCCGATGATAAGATCGTGCCGGCCCGACTGGGGCGCCGGCTCTATCAGGCGGCTCCATGGGCCGAAGCGCTTCTTTGAACTGCAGGGTGGTCATAACGAAGGCTTTCTGCACTCGCAGCCCCACTATCAGCAGGCGCTGGCTGCCTTTCTGGAGCCGATCACCGTGCCGGGTAGCGTTTACTGAACAGCGGCTGAGGCCGCAACACCGAGAGCGAGGGCTATGGGTCTTCAACCGCTTCACCTGCAAACAGCGCTCGCGGCAGCCTGGCGCCTGCTGTCCGACACCGAACAGCGCCTGGCTAAGCCGCGACTGGATGGCCGCGTATGCACCTTCGTCCTTGTGCTGTGTCTACTCACGGGATGCGCTATCGATCGCACGCAAGACGTCCGCTTCGTCAATGATTCCCTTGTTGAATCAGACCCGACGACGAACGTTTCCTGGACGGAGGTGGTGGGCATCGAACGCGGCCTACCAGATGCCCATGTCCACTAACCACGCGCTTCAACAGGCCTATGACGCCCTCGCCGCTGGTTATGAGGCCAACCGTGGGCGGTTTGACATGCAGCCGGTGCTGAATGATGTCTTTGCATTGCTGCCCGCGCAGAGCGGTGCCTTGCTGGATCTGGGCTGCGGGGCTGGCGAGCCAGTGGCCAAGGCCTTCATCGAGCGCGGCTGGGCGGTGACCGGCGTCGACTTCTGCGCCGCGATGCTCGCGCTGGCGGCGCGCGAGGTGCCGGCCATGCAGACGATCCTGGCAGACATGCGCGAGGTCGCATTCGCGGCCGGTCAGTTCGATGCGGTGACCGCCATCTACAGTCTGTTCCATGTTCCCTGCGACGAGCATCCGACGCTGTTCGCCCGCATTCACGACTGGCTGCGACCGGGCGGGCGGCTGTTGTTCACCTACGCCACGGCCGAATACACCGGGGCCGAGCACTTCGATGGCTGGAAGTCCTTCATGGGGCAGCGCCTGTACTACAGCCACACGACACCGCAGGCGCTGCGCGAACAGCTGCAGGCCGTCGACCTGTGCCCGGAACACGTGACCCTGCGTGAGATCGGCGGCGAGCGGTTTCTGTGGGTGACGGCGCGGCGGGATTGAAGCCGGTCTTGGTCAAGAACGCGTCTCTGGCAACCAGTCCCCTGTCTCCAGATCCAGCATCGCCTGATGCTCGACGGCGATCCGCAGCCAGAGTCGAGCGTTGAGATGATCCGGATCGCGCTCAGTCGGGGTTCGGTAGCGGCACACTCCGACCGTCCTCAAAGAGGATCTCGGTGGCATAGAACTCGAGCGGCCTGTCGTCGTCATCGACCTGGCCGGAGACGCGAACGCGATCACCGGTGCGCACCGGCAGACGGTTGGGTCCGATGTAGACCAGGATCGATCCGGTCTCGTCTGCCAGTCGGAATTCGTCCTCCTCGGTGATGCGCTCGACCCGCCCTGCGACTGTGGCGACTAGGCCGGGGCGCAGATCCCGCACGGCGGTCGTCGGGTCGGCCTGCGCCAGACCTGGCAGCAACAGGCTGATGCAGAGGGCGACACGGACGGCGTTCATGGGCACGATCCTTAATCCAGTGCGATCAGCAGCAGGGTGAGCAGCAGCACGCCGCCCAGTGCCACGGCCCAGCCGGGCAGGGTCAGGGTGATGTCCGAGCGCAGCCAAGCGCGCAGACGCTCGATGGATGAGCCGGTCGGGGTTTCGGAAGACGGTGACATGGCGGACTCTCTTGCAGCACGTGTCCACCAGACATCGGGGATCATGCCCGGCAATAAAGACGATCCATCAGCCCGTGCGGCCTCGAGGGTCCAGGGAGCCATGCTGGTTCGCGGGTTGTGATACCAGCGCCGGCCTGTGATCGATCTGGTGCCTCAGCATCGATAACCTCCTTCTTCAGCTCTCCAGCTGGATACTTGTCTACAAAGCCTCCAACCGCTCCCGCGCCACTTGCTCCGCCTCTCCCGCCTGATCCCGCTGCACCACGGTCACCTGCTCGCGCATCTCGGCCAGGTTCGCGCTCCTTCAGCAACCTCCTCCTCACAAAGCCTTGCGCGACTCTGCGGTGTGGTTTTCCGACAATCCTGTGCGCAATCCCGAACGAGACTGTGCAAAAACCCGGTGCGGAAGGCGCGCGAGGCTGCCGCCTTCCCGCGCGTTGACCCCGCATGCCGGGCTGGCTACTCTGAGTGGCATGGTCTCTCTTCCGATTGCCAGCCCATGCAAAGTCTGACCGTGCAGCAGCGTCTGTTGATCGCCTTCGGGCTGGTCGTGATCATCTTGCTTGTCCCGATCGGAGTCGCCTACACAGGGATCGAGACGATCGAGCAGCGCTTGGGCCAGTTCGAGGCCGATCCAGGGGCCTTGGCGCAGTCTGGCTCTGGCAGCCATTACCTCCCGGCAGACCTCTCACTGCAGGAGACCGCTCAGCGCTTTAAGCTGCTGGTGTTGATGAGTTCGATCATGGCGCTGGTACTCGCCGTCCTGCTCGCGCTGATCACATCCAGAGCCCTCAGCGCTGCTTTCAAGCCGACGACGGCTGATCCTCCGTCAACCCAGGGCGGATGACCGCCGCTGACCAGCCTGCAAAGACCGATTGTTCAGAGGTCGGCGCAGTGAGCCTGTCGATGACCGTCCAACCAGCAGCTAATCCAACTTGATGCAGTAATTCCCGCTGGTGCGGTAGCCCACTGGACAAGACTCCAGCTTGATGACCACCTCCTTGTCGGTGTTGTCCAGCGGAATGCAGTAATGGCCACTGGTGCGATAACCCACAGGGCAATTGCCCACCTTCGGGATCGGCTGCTGATCCTCATCCTCTGCCGTTGCGGTGAGCGGTGCGCTCAGCAGCACGAGCGCAAGGCCCGTGCGGCCGAGCATTTGATGGCTCAAATGCCAAAGCTGGTTTGTCGTTGCTGTCATGAGGGTGTACTCCTGTGATGGGCGCCGCAGCGCCATGCTCAGCCGCGGCGCGTTAACCTACGCTGCGCGTCTACATCGTCAACGCGCAGTCCTGGCGAATCGCCGCCTGCTGCAGCGCCTCGTACTCACCTTTGAGTCGGGAGAGTTCTTCCTTTTGGTCATCGCCAGCAAGGAAAAACAGTGCCGGCCAGAACAAGACCAGCCCCACGCCCATGGCCACCGCATCGTTGAAGGAGCCCTCAGCCTGCCGTCCTGGACGCCTGCTTGCTGACTTGGCAACCTTGCAGGCTTATGGTCTGTGCGCGGGGTTGGCGTATACCACCTGTCCTGTCCCACGCTCCCTGTTGCCAGGAGGTCGCCATGTCCGCCGCTGTTGTGCCGCTCCGTCCCGCTACCCTGCCCTTGACCGGCCCTCTGCCGAACCTACGCCTGGAGCGGGTCCGCTTTCAGCTCGAGGCGCTCGATCCGATCCGTCTGCCAAGCTACAGCGGCTCGGCCTTTCGGGGTCTGCTCGGGCACAGCCTGCGCCACAGCGTCTGCGTGACCCGT
>NZ_JAYESN010000226.1:0-4977 GCF_034860625.1 Lamprobacter sp. | reverse complement strand
AGCCGCACCAAGGGCTGCCTCGGCGGCTGAAACCATCAGCGCGAGCAGCGAACAGACCAAAAGGGCGCGTTGAGCATGCATGCGCCCATGGTCGAAGGTTCGACGCGCCGGCGCGACAGCGAAAGCTCATCGTTTCGCATCGCTTTTGCGCCGGGCCGACTGCGGTTGCGACGTTCAGGAATCTGAATCGCTGCGCAGGCGTTCGCAACGGGCCAGCGTATGGCGAATCAGGTCGATTCCGCACGCCTTTGTCGACTGCGCTCCGCGCCCAAACCCCGAATACTCCTCACCGACAGCGCACTCAGTCTTGCCAGGCTAAGCAAAGCGCTCCTGTTTTCCTGATCGCGCGCGTCCAACCGCCCGCGATCCCTGAGACCGAAGACGCTATGAGTCTCACCCCGTTCGGGGCCTGCAAGCGCGTCCTGCCACGGATCCTGCTGATCCCCTGGCGATCCGTGGTCCCTGACCCTCCATCCGGGGCCTCAAGACCCCAGGAGTCTGCCATGTTACCCCTCTTCGCGCGCCTGCCACGCCGCTGGAAGGTGCTGTTCTGGCGCCTGAGCGACCGACTGCGCAAGCCGCGCATTGCTCCACCCTTGCTTGCCGAGGACGAGCCAATCGACCTGCCCGCGTCCCTGCGTCGCCCTCGCCGGCGCTAACCCGCTGCTCCCGCCGCGCTCATCATCGATGGGCGCGGCTTCTCTGCGACAGGAGACCGCCAGATGCTGAACAAGACCCAACTGATCGGCCACCTTGGCCGCGACCCGGAGGTGCGTCACAGCGCCGATGGCGCCCGATCGCCCATCTCTCACTCGCCACCACTGAGCGCTGGACCGACAAACAGGGCCAGGCGCAGGAGCGCACCGAATGGCACCGCGTGGTGCTGTTCGCCCGCACCGCCGAGATCGCCGAGCGCTATCTGCGCTGCGGCTCGCTGATCTACGTCGAAGGCCGGCTGCAGACACGCCGCTGGAACGACGACAACGGCCAGGAGCGCCAACGCACCGAGGTGGTCGCCGAGCGACTGAAGCTGCTCGATCGACGCCCGGCCGAGGCCGCACCTCCAGCGGCCGCAACAGCGACCGGCGCGAACGCACGCACAAAACCCGCCGGGCCACCTGCCCGGCGTGCGCCCGAGCCTGCCGTCGCCGACTTCAACGATGACCTTCCGTTCTGAGCCCCAACCCGCGTCGCGTCGCCGCCAACGCCGGGCCACAGCCTGTGGTCTGCGTCGGCGCGCGGCACTGCTGCGCGGTTGCGCTCGGCGCGCCGAGGACCCGGTCCCCACGCTCACCAGGCAACGCGCCCAGCGCTTCGCGCGGCGGGCGCGGCGCCTAGAGCAGGAGGTCTGAGCCGCGCAGGCCCCTTCATCCCACAACTTGAGCGGAGGTCCGCATGACCCGTTCCTTATCATCAACGCCCGCGGGCGATCAGCCACGCATTCCGATGCCGGCGGTCGACCCAGCCCTGAACCTCACTCCGAGCACCTGGAAGGTGCTCACTGAGTCGATCTTTCCCGCAGCGAAGACCGCTGATGGGATTCTCCTCGCGGTGCACTACTGCGCCGCCCGCAACCTCGACATCATGAAACGCCCAGTGCATGTCGTGCCGATGTACTCCAAGGCCCAGGGCCGGGAGATCGAGACGGTCTGGCCCGGCATCGCCGAGCTGCAGACCACCGCCGCACGCACCGGCCAGTGGGCCGGCATTGATCCACCGCGCTTTGGGCCGCTCGAAGAGTGCACCTTTCGCGGTCGCCTCAAACGCGATGGCGCCTGGCAGGATCTGGAGAGCACGGTCACCTTCCCCGAATGGTGCGAGGTCACCGTCTACCGTCTGATCAGTGGCCAGCGCTGTGCCTTCACCGAGCCGGTGTTCTGGCTCGAGGCCTATGCGCGCTTCGGTGGCGCCTACTCTGAACTGCCAACCGACATGTGGCTCAAGCGCCCACGCGGTCAGCTGATGAAATGCGCCAAGGCGGCTTCCTTGCGCACGGCCTTTCCCGAAGAGGCCACTTATACCGCCGAGGAGATGGAAGGCCGGGTGATCGAGGCCGATGCCGGCGTGAGCGTGCCGAATCCCACGTCAGCGAACGGCTCGAGTCCCCGCCACAACCCTGAACCCTCAGTCGCCGAATCGACCACGCCCACGGACGAGCAGCCGCCTGCCGCCGTTGCTGAGTCGACGACTGCGTCGGTTGCGGCAGACGCTGCCCCACCCACCACAGCACTCGATCCGGCCCTGCAAAGCCGCATCGATCGGGTCATCGCCCGCGCCGGCGAGAACGCCGCCTGGCGTGAGGCGGCGCAGTATCTGCGCGAGCGCTGTACCGGTGGTGCACTGGACTACGCCTTACAGGCACTGCACCAGGCGCAGCACGCGGACGAACACCGGCAAGCGGCCTGATCGCCATTGCCCCGATCACGACGGCCGATGCGCACCCAAGCGGTGTTGGCATCGGTCGTCCTCACACCCGGAGTGCATGATGAGACTCATCGATGTCGCCCAGCGCAGCGACGCCTGGCAGGCGTGGCGCGCGCAGGGCATCACCGCCTCGGAGATGCCGGCCATCCTGGGACACTCGCCCTACAAGACGCCCTGGCGGCTCTGGGCTGAGCGCACCGCACTGGCCCGGCCACCGGATCTGTCCAACAACCCGCATGTGCAACGCGGCAACCGGCTCGAAGAGGCCGCCCGCCACTGGTTCGAGCAGCGTTATGACACCCTGCTGATGCCGCTGTGTGCCGAAGCCGATGCCGAGCCGATCCTGCGTGCCTCCTTCGACGGGCTCAACGACGCCGGCGAGCCGGTGGAGCTGAAGGTGCCCGCCCCGAAAACCTTTGCTGACGTGCGCACGCATGGCCGCGCCTCGCTCGCCTATCGGCTCTACGCCGTGCAGGTCCAGCATCAGCTCTATGTGGCGGATACCCAAACCGGCTATCTGGTCTTCTACCAGGACGCGGACAACGTCGAGGTCTTCGAGCTGCAACGCGACCCGGCGCTGATCCGCCGCCTGGTCGCCGAGGGCCTGGCCTTCTGGACGGCGATCCAGTCCAAACAGGAGCCGGAGAAAGACCCGGCGCGGGATCTGTTCATCCCAACCGGGGAACAGGCTGAGGCCTGGCGAGCGCTGGCCGGTCGCTATCGGCGCGTGCAGGCGCGCGTGCAGGACCTTGAAGCCGAGTTGAAGGCCGAGAAACGCGACCGTGATGCGCTGCAGACCGATTTGGTCGCTTTGATGGGCGACGCGCTCATCGCCGAGTCGGATGGACTGCACATCACCCGCTTCTGCGCCAAGGGCAGCGTTGATTATCCCGAACTGCTCAAGGCCGTGCTGCCGAACCTGGATGCACTGACCTGTGAGCGCTTTCGCCGCAAGCCCTCGGAGCGGGTGCGCGTGAGCGTCCAAGAACAGGCCGACAAGGCCAGCATCGGTTTCGATGCCGATGCCGTGGCCCAGGCCGCGGATAGGGCCGATGCGAAGGACTTCTGGTTCTAAGCCCGGCCTGATCCTGATCGAACGCCCGACCGTCCTGCCTGTTGGCAGGCGGTCGGCCTCGGTGTCCTCCTGCTGAGGGTTTCGAGGCGGACCGCAACGGTTTTCTGTGCGCCTGTCGGAGCGCCTTAAAAGACCCGACCTCAACGCCGGCCTCAGCTGTCCGAGGCCCAATCACCACCCCACGGGGAGCGCGCTCCCCTGCAAGGGATGGGCTGTCTCCTCGTTCACCGAAGGAGACCGATCCCATGCCCCGACTCCAACGCTATGCCGTCGCGCAGACCTTTGAGGTCCAGGCCCCGACCGGACTGAGCATCGAGGGCTATGACGATGAGCAGCATCCGTTGGTGCCGTTGCGCACGCCCTATGTCTTCCGCCAGGGCCTCAATGCGGTGCTGGCGTTCCTACGCTGCGCACATGGCGATGGCCTGTTGCTGACCGGCCCGACCGGTGCCGGCAAGACCTCGCTGATCCGCCAGATCGCCGCCCGGCTGCATTGGCCGGTGCAGGAGGTGACCTGTCATGGACGGCTGGAATTCAACGAGCTGCTCGGTGGCTTCCAATTGATCCGTGGTGAGACCGTCTTCATGCACGGCCCGCTGGCGATCGCCGCGCGCGAGGGTCAGCTGCTGATCCTCAACGAGCTCGATCTGATGGACCCGGCCGAGCTGGCGGGCCTCAATGATGTGATCGAGGGGGCGCCGCTGGTGATCCCGGCCAACGGTGGTGAGGTGATCCAACCGCATCCGAAGTTTCGCCTGATCGCCACGGCCAATTCGGCCGGTGCCGGTGATGCGACCGGCCTCTACCAGGGTGTGCTGCGGCAGAACCTGGCCTTCCTGGATCGCTTCCGCGTGCTGCAGGTCGCGTATCCCGACGCCACGGTGGAAACCAGGCTGCTCGAACAGTTGGTCCCGGAGTTGCCGCGCGAGATCCGCGAGAAGCTGGTCAGCGTCGCGCAGGAGGTGCGCCGCCTGTTCCTCGGTTCCGAGGCGGATGACGCCCAGGGCGGCGAGCTGACCATCACCCTCTCGACCCGCGCCCTGGTGCGCTGGGCGCGGCTGGCGGTGACCTTCAAAGGGGCACCGAATCCGCTCGCCTATGCGCTGGATCAGGCGCTGACCGCGCGCGCCGAGGCCGAGGAGCGCACCGCCATTCATCGCATTGCCGCCGATGTGCTCGGTCCACTGTGGACGGGTCAGCCGTGAGCACACCTGGTGCGTCCAATTGGCGGCTGTTTCGCTATCACCACACCGATGGCACCTCCAAGGACTGGGCCTATCGACGCCTGGCCGACGGTGATTTGGAGATCTGCTGGGGACGCACCGGTCAGGTGCGCCAACACCGCCAGTATGCGGCACGGGACGGGACGCTGGTCCTGCGCCGCGCCGCTGAGAAACAGGGCAAGGGCTATGTCGCGCGCGGCGAGGGCGGGCTGAAGGACGGGGCCCGGGTGTTGTTGAAAAGCACGGTGTTAGCCA
>NZ_JAYESN010000225.1:0-5015 GCF_034860625.1 Lamprobacter sp. | reverse complement strand
CCTAAGTCAAGGGTGTAAACACCACCTCTCAGCGTGGCAAGTCCGAACGCCCCATCAGCCATTCATCGACGGCGCGGGCGCACTGACGGCCCTCGCGAATGGCCCAGACGACTAGGGACTGACCACGCCGCATATCGCCTGCGGCAAAAACGCCATCAACATTGGTGAGATAGGCCTTGGCGCCCTCGGTACTGCCCTTGACGTTACCGCGGGGATCAAGCTCGAGGCCCTTGGCCTCCTGTAGCTCCTCGAGCATCCCCTCATGCACAGGATGCACGAAACCCATCGCCAAGAGCACCAGGTCGGCCTTGAGCTGCGCTTCAGACCCTTCAACCTCGGACATCTGCCAGCGCCCGTTCTCATCCTTGTCCCAGCGCACCAGGACATAGTTTAGGGCCGTCACATTGCCGTCGGCATCGGACTCGAAGGACTTGGTCAGCAGATTCCACAACCGCTCACAGCCTTCCTCCTGCGAGGTCGAGGTGCGCAGCTTGTTCGGCCAGTTGGGCCAAGTCAGCCCCTTGTCTTCTTTCTCCGGCGGCTTGTCGAGGATCTCGATCTGAGTGACCGACATGGCGCCATGACGATTGGAGGTACCGATGCAGTCGGAGCCGGTGTCGCCGCCGCCAATCACGATCACATGCTTGTCGTGGGCGCTGATGAAGTCCTCGTCCGGCACGAATACGCCCTGCACGCGTTTGGAGTTGGCGCGCAGGAAATCCATCGCGAAATGGATGCCGTTGAAGCTGCGGCCGGGGACATCGAGATCGCGGGGCTTCTCCGAGCCACCGGAGAGGACGACGGCGTCGTAGTCGTCGCTCAACTTGCTGACGGGCAGATCGACACCGATGTGGCAATGGGTGTGAAACTCCACGCCCTCGGCGCGCATCTGGCTCATGCGCCGGTCGATCATGGTCTTGGCCAGCTTGAAGTCCGGGATGCCGTAGCGCAGCAGGCCACCAATGCGGTCTTCCTTCTCGTACAACGAGACCGTGTGACCCGCGCGCGCCAGCTGTTGCGCACAGGCCAACCCAGCCGGCCCCGAGCCGACTACCGCAACGCGCTTGCCAGTGCGATGGGTCGGCACCTGCGGCTTGACCCAGCCCTGCTCCCAAGCCTTGTCGGCGATGGCGCGCTCAATCGCCTTGATCGCCACCGGCTGGTCGTCGATGTTCAGCGTACAGCTGGCCTCGCAGGGCGCCGGACAGATGCGCCCAGTGAACTCGGGGAAGTTGTTGGTCGAGTGCAAGACCTCGATCGCCGACTCCCAATCCTGCTGATAGACCAGATCATTCCAGTCCGGAATGATGTTGTTGACCGGGCAGCCCTGATGGCAATACGGAATGCCGCAGTCCATGCAGCGCGCGCCCTGGATGCCGATCTCGGCATCGGTCATCGGCTTGACGAACTCGTTGTAGTGGACGACGCGATCGGAGGCCGGCTGGTAGGCCAGCTCGATGCGCTCATACTCCATGAATCCGGTTGGCTTACCCATGTTCGACAACCTCTCTGAGCTTGGACGGGTGTGGCCGCGACGCACTCGGCGGTCGGCTCTTGCTCGATTGCATCTGCTCGAGCGCCCGCTTGTAGTCGACCGGCATCACCTTGACGAAGCGGCCGAGCATCGCCGGCCAGTCATCGAGGATGCGCCGCGCAACGGCTGAATTGGTGTAGTGCAGATGGCGCGCGATGAGTTGACGCAAGCGCAGCGCATCGTAACGGGTCATATCGTGGCTGACATCGACGAAGCCATGGGTCTCGAGATCGCCGCCCTGATGCTCCAATGCTTCCAGCGCCGCGTCTTCAGCCGCGATCGGCTCCAGCTCGACCATCGCCTGGTTGCAATGATCGGCAAAATTGCCCTTTTCATCCAGCACGTAAGCGACGCCACCGGACATCCCCGCGGCGAAGTTTCGACCCGTTGGCCCCAGGCAGACCATGACGCCACCGGTCATGTACTCGCAACCGTGATCGCCAACGCCCTCGACCACCGCAGTCGCACCCGAGTTACGTACACAGAAGCGCTCGCCAGCGACACCGCGGAAGTAGACCTCGCCCTTGATGGCGCCATAGAGCACGGTGTTGCCGATGATGATGTTGTCTTCGGCACGATCGATGCTGGCGTGCTCGGGTGGGTAGATGATGATGCGCCCACCCGAGAGCCCCTTGCCGACGTAGTCGTTGGCCTCGCCGGCCAGCTCGATGGTCACGCCCTGCGCCAACCAGGCACCGAACGACTGACCGCCGATCCCTTGCGCCTTGATGTAGATGGTATCGTCCGGCAGCCCAGCAAGACCGTAGCGCTCGGCAACGCGCCCCGAGAGCAAGGTGCCGACGGTGCGGTTGAAGTTTTTCACCTCGGTCTCGATGCGCACCGGCTCGCGGTTCTCGAGCGCCGGACCTGCCTGTTCGATCAGCTTGTGGTCAAGCGCCTTGTCCAGGCCATGGTCTTGCCGCTCGGAATTGTAGAGGGCGACCTCGGGGCCAACCTTCGGCTTGGTCAGGATGCGCGAGAAGTCCAAGCCCTTTGCCTTCCAGTGCTCGATCGCACGCCGCATCTCGAGCCGATCCATCTGGCCGACCATCTCGTTGACGGTGCGGAAGCCAAGTCGCGCCATGTACTGACGCATCTCCTCGGCGATGAAGAAGAAGAAGTTGATCACATGCTCGGGCTTGCCGGTGAACTTCTTGCGCAGCTCCGGATCTTGTGTCGCCACGCCGACCGGGCAGGTGTTCAGATGGCACTTGCGCATCATGATGCAGCCTTCGACGATCAACGGCGCGGTGGCGAAGCCGAACTCGTCGGCGCCGAGCAGCGCGCCGATGACGACATCGCGACCGGTGCGCATGCCACCGTCCACTTGCACCGCGATGCGGCCACGCAGCCGGTTCAGCACCAGCGTCTGATGGGTCTCGGCGAGGCCGATCTCCCAGGGCGAGCCGGCGTGCTTGATGGAAGTCAGCGGACTCGCGCCGGTGCCACCGTCATAACCAGCGATGGTGACATGATCCGCATGCGCCTTGGAGACGCCAGCGGCGACCGTACCGACTCCGATCTCGGAGACCAGCTTGACCGAGATCCGCGCCTTCGGATTGGCGTTCTTCAGGTCATGGATGAGCTGCGCCAAGTCTTCGATCGAGTAGATATCATGATGCGGCGGCGGCGAGATCAGGCCGACGCCTGGGGTCGAGTGGCGCACCCGGGCGATCTGCGCGTTGACCTTGTGTCCCGGCAGCTGACCGCCCTCACCCGGCTTGGCGCCTTGGGCGACCTTGATCTGGATGTCATCGGCGTTGACCAGGTATTCGATGGTGACGCCAAAGCGCCCCGAGGCCACCTGCTTGATCGCCGAGCGCTCCGGGTTCATCGAGCCATCCGGCAGCGGCAGGAAGCGCGCAGCCTCCTCGCCACCTTCACCGGTATTCGATTTGCCGCCGATGGCATTCATCGCCTTGGCCAGCGTCGAATGCGCCTCGTGGCTGATCGAGCCGAAGGACATGGCGCCCGTGGCGAAGCGTTTGACGATCTCTTTGGCGGGCTCGACCTCATCGATCGGGATCGGCTCGTCGGCCCACTTCAGGTCCATCAGGCCGCGGAAGGTCAGCAGATGCTCATTCTGCTCGTTGATCAAGCGCGAGTATTCCGCGTAGGTGCTGGCATCGTTGGCCCGCGTCGCGTGCTGCAGCTTGGCGATGGTCTCCGGCGTCCAGACATGGTCCTCGCCGCGCAGCCGGAAGGCGTAATCACCGCCGACATCCAGGTGCTTGCGCAGAATCTGCTCATTGCCATAGCCACGCGAATGCCAAAGCACCGCCTCGCGCGCCACCTCGGCCAAGCCGACGCCCTCGACCATGCTCGGCGTGCCGGTGAAGTACTTGGCGATGAACTCACGGTTCAGACCCACCGCATCGAAAATCTGCGCGCCACAATAGCTCTGGAAGGTGCTGATGCCCATCTTTGACATCACCTTCTTCAGGCCCTTGCCGACCGCCTTGATGTAGCGGCCTTGGGCCTCTTCAAAGCTCAGCTCGCCGGCGCCATCGTTGCGCAGCCGTGGCAGCAGCGACTGGATGGTATCGAAGGCCAGATAGGGGTTGATCGCCTCAGCGCCGTAACCGGCGAGAGTCGCGAAGTGATGCACCTCAAGCGCACCACCGGTCTCGACCACCAGCCCAGAGCTGGTGCGCAGCCCCTGGCGAATCAGATGATGATGCACCGCCGAGGTCGCCAGCAAGGCCGGAATCGGAATGAAATCAGCGTTGGTGTTGCGATCCGAGAGGATCAGGATGTTGTGACCCTCGTGCACCGCCGCTTCGGCCTCTTGGCAGAGTCGTTCCAGCGCTGGTGCCATCCCCTCCGCGCCCTCGGCGGCTGGGTAGACCATGTGCAGGTTCTTGGTACGGAAGGCACCGCCGGAGTTGTCCTGGATGTGGCGGATGCGCTCCAGATCCTCGTTGGTCAATACCGGCTGGTCGACCTCGAGACGCCAATGCTGGCCAGCCTCGTTCAGACCGAGCAGGTTCGGCCGCGGGCCAATCAGCGACACCAGCGACATCACCAGCTCCTCGCGGATCGGGTCGATGGCCGGGTTGGTGACCTGGGCGAAGTTCTGCTTGAAGTAGGTCGAGAGGTGCTTGGAGCGCGATGAGAGCACCGAGGGCGGGTTATCCGCGCCCATCGAGCCGATCGCCTCCTGACCAGTCGCCACCATCGGCGTGAGCAGGAACTTGACGTCTTCCTGGGTGTAGCCGAAGGCCTGCTGGGCATCGAGCAGCACGCTCTCTTCCGGTGCCATCGGCGCAACATCGGTCGGCAGCGAGTCGAGATGGATCTGGGTGCGATCGAGCCATTCCTGGTAGGGCTTGGCCCCGGCCAGCTCGGCCTTGACCTCGGCATCGTCGATGATGCGGCCTTGCTCGAGATCGATCAGGAACATGCGTCCGGGCTGCAGGCGCCACTTCTTGACGATGCGCGCATCATCGATGTCGAGCACGCCCATCTCGGAGCCCATGAC
>NZ_JAYESN010000224.1:0-5032 GCF_034860625.1 Lamprobacter sp. | reverse complement strand
CTCGGGCCTGATCAGGATACGTGCAAATTTTAGTAATCTCGTTCTCAGACGGGATTCTCGGCCAAGATCCGGAGTGGCCGTAACGCGAGCGGTGGCGGCAGATCCTCCATGTCGAGCAGATAGCGTCCAAAGCGACGGATATGCTCGCGCAGGTACGGACTCAGCCCTGCGATGAGCTCTCGGGTCAGCTTCCAGTCCTCAGTCTCCATGTCGGCGAGGATGCCGGTCAGATCATGGACGTTGTGCAGCATGATGACGTTGGCGACCAGATCCATGTACTTGACCTGCTTCGCCTGCTCCACCGGGTCGTCGCTCTTAAGCACGGGGCCTCCAAAGCCGACCCAGTCCAGGAAGTCGTTGTAGGACTCCACTTTGGTCGTCTCCGCGCGGATGCTATGGCGGAAATCAGCCTCGGAGATGTAACGCAACAGGAACAGCGTGCGCACGACCCGGCCCAACTCACGGAACGCACGATTCAGTCTGTTCTGACGGCTGTGGCTGCCAAGCTTGCGCAGCAACGTCGAGGGCAGGATCTTGCCGGCCTGGATCGAGAGCACGACCTGCATCAGGTCCTGCCAGTGGGTCTCGATCAGGGCCCAGTCGATGGACTTGGTGAACAACGCATCGATGTGCTTGTAGGCGCGCCCCTTCTCTGGCCGGTAGAAGATCACGTCGTTCCAGTTGCGCATCCGCGGGTAGAGCTTGATACCGAGCAGGTGAGCAAGGCCGAACACCGGCTCGCTCTGGCCTTGGGTGTCGGCATGGAGGATGTCCGGCTCCATCTCGGAGTCTTGCTCGAGCAAGGCATCGAGGATGTAGACGGCCTCCCAGACACCGCAGGCGATGAACTTACTGAACAACGCGATGTAGGTCGCCGAGATGTGATGGTAGGCGATGCCGCCGAACCCACCGTAACGGATATGGCGCTCGCCGAGCAGGTTGTTCTCGCGCAGCTCCATCTGGGTGCCGTCGGCGATCACCACCTTGTCGGAACCCCAGCAGCCGGGTAGCTCGAAGCGACGGTACTCGTTGATGACGTCGGCGACGGCCGCTTCGAGCTTGTTCGCGTCGACATGCTGGGCGTTGATGCGTTGCAGGCTGTGTCGATTGATGCTGTCGGGCGCATGCCGCGCGGTCTCGCTCGCACCGAGGTTGCAGCCAAATCCAAACACGGCGAACAGATAGCGGCGGACGGAATCGGACAGTTTCGGGTCCGAGCCCGAGGGCGGCCCGAAGTGGCGTGTGTACGGAACCCAGTGATGGACAGATTTAAGGACATCGAGCAGATGGCGCTCGGGCATGCGTGCATGCACCGTTTCCCGAAACGCCTTCAGCTCCGTCGGCGGTGGCTTGGCGCGTTGGATTTTCAGATGTGGCGTGCCATCGGCATCGATGCTGAGCTCGCTGTTGGCCGGAAATCCCTTGTCGACCTTGTTTGCCAGTTCGTTGAGCCGTTACGAGCATCCAGCTCGTAGTCGCTCAGCGGATGGGAAAAGCGGGGATAGGCAGTGCGGTCGATCGAGGCCATCGGGCGCGAACGTTCCTGTCGTAAGGGGTACGGAAAACCCCAGCGAAAAAGGTCGATCGCGGGCCCGATTTTTCAGGGGCTTACAAGCGGCGTCAGAGGGTACTAAAACCAGTTTTTTTTAGTATACCTTTGGGCATATGAACAAGCGGGTTGCCATCTACGCCAGGGTCTCGACGGGCGAGCAGACGCCGGACAATCAGCTCCAAGCGCTGAGAGCCGTGGCCAAGCGCATGGGTTGGCACGTTGCGGCCGAGTACATCGACCACGGCATCAGCGGTGCCAAGGGACGGGACCGGCGGCCGGGATATGACCAGCTCTACGACGCCATCGTGCGCCGCGAGATCGACCTGGTGATGGCCTGGTCGGTTGATCGACTGGGGCGGTCGTTGCAGCAACTCGTGGCGCTGCTTTCGGACCTGCAGGCCAAGAGCGTCGATCTGTATCTCCATCAGCAAGGCATCGACACCACGACTGCGGCCGGCAAGGCCATGTTCCAGATGTGCGTGTTTGCCGAGTTCGAGCGCGCCATGATCCGCGAGCGTGTTCGCGCCGGTCTGGAGCGAGCGCGGGCACAAGGGAAGACCCTGGGACGGCCGCGTACGCCGGAGATCGTCGAGGAACAGATCCGAGCCGCGCGTCGACAGGGCAAAGGCATCAAGAAGATCGCCACCGAGTTGGGCGTCGGCGTCAGCACCGTGCAGCGTGTTGTGCATGGACCGGCCCCGAGCCCGGCACCTTGACTCACCGATATGAACCAGTGACAACCGTGAGCGAAGCCATGACGACCACGATCACCTTCGACTTCGATGCATCGGCCTTCGGCGCGCTCCGCCTAGCGCCGAGGGAGTTCGCGCGGGAGATGCGCATCGCCGCGGCAGTGCAGTGGTACGCACAAGGGATCGTTTCGCAGGGCAAGGCTGCCGAGCTCGCCGAGTTGACACGAGCGGAATTCCTGCAAGAGCTTCATCGCCGCAAGGTTGCGGCTTGCCAGGTCACAGCTGACGAGCTCGCCGACGAAATCCATGGCGCCTGAACGCTGGGTCGTCAATGCCTCGCCCCTGATCCTGCTCGGCAAGGTCGAGCAGATCCCGCTGCTCGGCGCCTTGGCGGGAGAACTTGCGGTTCCCAGAGCGGTGATTCGCGAGGTCAGCGCCAAACCGGACGGCGAGCGCAGGGTACAAACGCTGACCGCGCTCCAGGCCACTGTCATTGTGGACGACGAGGTTCCGCCGGCGAACATCCTGAGCTGGGATCTAGGTGCCGGCGAAACCCAAGTCATCAGCCACGCGGTCGTGCATTCCGCAGGCCGCGTCGTGATCGACGACTTAGAGGCCAGACGCTGCGCAAAGGCCATGGGGCTCGCGATCATCGGCACCCTGGGAATCGTGGGCCGAGCGAAGGTCAACGGGTTGATCGAGCAAGCCGAGCCGGTGATTCGGAGACTGCGGGAAACCGGGCTCTACGCTTCAGAAGACTTGGTTCAGAAACTTCTTCGAGAAGTGGGCGAAAGCTCGGCGTCTGGGCAAGATGACTAAAATTTGCACGTATCCTGATCAGACCCGTTGCTGGTGACCGCGCAAGCGTTTGTATTTCCGCATGGCCTAACGAACGATGGAGTGGGTTTGGGAATCACAAACGGTTTTGTTGTCATCGGGGGTTCATCCTCCGCAAGGAGTTGACCCAGGATGCAACGGGAACAACCCGACCCCTTTGCTCGGCACCCATTACAGGCACGTCAACGCTCCTACGGGTCGGTCCGTCCTCGAGCCATGCATTGGTACTCTGTGCCTCGCTTTTCGTCACTTGGCAGGCTCCCTTGGCATCATGACCCGAGTTCCCGCAGCTGGATGCGCCTTCTCCCCCCGACGCTCACGACCACGGTCTTCAGCCAAGGCCGCTCGGGGGTGGTTTGGAGCCGGCCCCTGCAGGCAGACTCCAGCGGGTCGGTTCCGCCATCGCTTCGGCAGCTTCTCATGCTGCCCGGTCAGCTCCTTGCCGATCGAGACCGCATTGCTGCGGCACACACACTTATCCTGACCGCGCCCCAGGCAAGACGCTTAGCTGTAGCGACCTGCAAACATCGGCTGCTTAGCCTGCAAACATCGCGATTTTCGGCCCAGACTCACTGACAATATCCGGGGTCTCGAACCCACATCGTTTTGCCAACAGCCCACATTCGCTGCCAACAGCCTGCAAACATCCGGACTAGCCCAGATTATCTGCCAATTGCGCTGGGCTGATCCGTCCGAGAAAACGACCGTTTTTTCGGACCGAACGACCTGATGCCACAAACATTCTGGACCATCACTTGTCCGGTTTGAAAAACGGGTCGCAAAAATCAAAGTCCAGTTTTCTTAACTTCTAACCAGTTAAACGAACCGAGACGACCGTCGCGGATAAGCGATGCAAATCGGCTGCGGGCCAGTCCTGCCGCAGCCCGAGATCCGTTTTCAAACAATGTGGGCCAACCCGGATGTTTGCAGGCTGTTGGCAGCAAATGTGGGCTGTTGGCAAAACGATGTGGGTTCGAGACCCCGGATATTGTCAGTGAGTCTGGGCCGAAAATCGCGATGTTTACAGGCTAAGCAGCCGATGTTTGCAGGTCGCTACAGCTAATGGCATCTGTAGAGCCACAGAAACGCCGTGTGTGCGTTTTGAGAGGTTCGGACGGGAAATTCCTAGTCCAAGCCCACAGAACGCACTCTGAGGGCTTCTGAGAGCGTTTCTCGCCTTTCCTTTTCCCTGCCGTCCATCTTCCGACCGCTCGGGCTGGGTCAGAAACCGACTCCGAAGCATCGGTTGCAAGATGTGTTTTTGTGGGACAAAAACATCTTAGCAAGGGGCGTTCCCCCCCCGTTGCATCCCCCCTTCGAAGTAGCGGTAGAAGAGCGATATTTTTATCTGGAAAGTCAAGGTTGTATGTGCAAACTTGGCGATACTGAACAATCTCTAAGAAGGAGCTAAGACCATGATCGAGGAAACGCCGAAAAAATCGAAGCAAGCGAAGCGATTAAGCAAGGCAAAGCAGAGGTTAATTGAGCGAGGGTTAGAAATTCTCGACAACCCGAACGCTCAGCCAGATCCCGCTTACATTGCTCGGGAGCTCGTGCAGTGCACTTTGCCGCACAAGAATCCTGGCGATGTGCCCGTCTGGACACGGAGAAACGGAGAAGTTAAAGAGTGATAAAAAAATTGAATAATATTTTAATTGAAGATAAATTCAATCAATATATTATTTTTTGGTTTTTGAGTACCCGTCTTGATGGTTTGCCTCTATTATCGATCGGCGTGCAGATCCTGTAATTAGAAAATAAAAAATAAATTAAAAATAAAATTACTAGATAACTTTTATATTTTTTAAACTTGATAACTCAATAACACTGTTTGCTAAAAATAGTAAAAAATTTTGTGATCTGTGTTGCATTTTCTGTAAAAAAGTTTAGAATTTTTGCAGTCTAGCATCATATATCCCCTTAGCATGGCCAGTACCGACGATCAAAAAGT
>NZ_JAYESN010000223.1:0-5075 GCF_034860625.1 Lamprobacter sp. | reverse complement strand
CCAACGTCCGGCGCAACCGCCAGCGTGAGGTTCGTAATCTTTGCTTGTATCGCCAGCGCACCGAGCCGGGCTGCTTCGTGCCGGACGCTCACCGTTTTCCCCGACCGCAGCCGTATCGCGCGCCGGTGATCTTCGGCGCAGACGCTGTCGCGCGCATGCTGGTGGTGGCTGAACAACAGCGGCCAACACCAGGCTCACCCCTGCTGCCCGCTGTCTTGCGTCTCGCCGTGGTTCTGCTCTATACGGCCGGCTTACGCCGAGGCGAGCTGTTGAACCTGACCTTGGCGGATGCCGATCCGGCCGCGGGCGTGCTGCGGATTCGTGAGTCGAAGTTCCACAAGTCCCGCTTCGTGCCCCTGTCATCGGACGCCTGCGACGAGCTTCGCGCTTACCTGCAGGTGCGACAGGTCCCGACATTGAGCGCAGCGGCGAATTCGCCGTTGCTGTGCCATACCACGCGCGGCCTGCGTGCCTATACCGGAACCGGCATCAGTCGCGGCCTGCAGGTGTTGATCCATGCGGCCAAGGTCCAAAGTCCCGATGGACGTTGGCCACGGGTTCACGATTTCCGCCATAGCTTTGCCGTCCAGGCGCTGCTGCGTTGGTATCGGCAAGGCGCCGACGTGCAGTCCAATCTGCCAAAGCTCGCCATGTATATGGGGCACGTGTCGATTGTCTCGACGGCCTACTACCTGACATGGATGCCGGACATCGCCGCCGCGGCCAGCGAGCGCTTCGAGGCGCGTTTCGGTCACCTGATCAGCGGAGGCAACCCATGAAGCGCGCGCGTCCCAATGACCTTGGTTTATGCGTGGAGAAATTCTTCCGCGAGTACCTACCTGAGCTGCGCGGGATGAGTCCGCATACGATTCATAGCTATCGCGACGCCTTGATCCTGTTCCTGCGCTTCGCCTCTGAGCACAGCGGTCGGCGTCTTGAGGACCTCGATCTGGCCGACTTTAGCGCCGAGCAGGTGGGGCAATTCCTGACGTCTCTGGAGGCTGAGCGCCACAATGGCATCGCCACGCGCAACGCACGCTTGGCCGCGCTGCACACCTTCGCTCGTTTCTTGGCAAGCGAGTCGCCCGAGCATCTTGCCGAGCTGCAGCGCATCCTCGGGGTGCCCTTTAAACGCGGCGCCCGCGATGTACCCATCGCGTATTTGGAGGCCGAGGAGGTCGAGACGCTGCTTGCGCAGATCCCGCGTGCCACCGCCATGGGGCAGCGCGATTACGCGCTGTTTGCGCTGATGTTGAATACCGGGGCGCGGGTCCAAGAGGTGCTCGATCTGAGGTTGAGCGATGTGCGCACCGAAGCGCCATGCCAAGTTCGACTGCACGGCAAGGGAGGCAAGGTGCGGATCTGCCCGATCTGGGCCTCGACGGCTGCTCAACTGCAAGAACTCGCGCAGAAGACACCCCAGAATGACGCCAATGAGGGGTTTCTGTTCACGAACCGTCGCGGTAGCAAACTGACGCGCTTCGGCGTGCGTTACCTGCTCAAGAAGTACATCGATGCCAGTGCCGCCACCGTGAACACCTTACAGGAAAAGCGCATCCACCCTCACTCGCTGCGCCACACCACAGCGATTTACTTGCTCAAGGCCGGTGTCGACTTCGCGACGATTAGCCAATGGCTCGGGCATGCATCGCTCAATACAACAATGAGGTACGCACGCGCCGATCTGGACCTCAAGCGCCAGGCACTTGCCCAAGTATTCCCGGATGCCTTGGCTCCGCCGGGCGCCACCGATGCTAGAGGGGGCGTCAATATCGTCGAATGGCTGAGCCGATTGTGATGAAGTTATGTGGAGTCGCCGACGCTGAAACTGGCGTCATAGCAAAGCCGGCTGACACTACTCCACATAACCGGTGACTGCACATAAGTCGAGGACGAGCACCGAAGGCTTGCGATAACTCTCCAGCGCCTGTTTCAGACGCCCAGCGCGCTCCGCTGCCACCAGTGCATTGACCACCTCGATGGCCGTGGCAAAGCGCACGCTCAAGCCCTTCAGGCACGCCGCATAACCGAGCGCCGTGGCCAGATGCGTCTTGCCGACCCCCACCGTGCCGAGGAAGACCACATTGCCCTGCTCGGCGACCCAATCGAGGCGAAACAGATGCTGGACCTGCGTGCGATTGATCGCCTTCGGCCAGCTCCACTGGAACTGCTCCAGTGTTCAGTGACAATTAACTTGGCCGGTCGACGACAACTAACTTGGCCGATTTTCGAGGCTAAGGTAGCCGGCATTTTCGCAACCAAACGGCGCGTCAATGTCAGGCAAGCGGATCACCGACGAACAGGTCAAGTTTTACATGAGCAGCAGAAAGCAACCGCGCACGCAGGCGCAGGCGAGTGCCAAGGCGGGCATCTCTGAGCGCAGTGCACGCCGGATCGAGCACGGGGAGTTAGGGGGATCGGCGCAGCGCGAGCGGCACTGGCGCACGCGCAGCGACCCGTTTGCAGAGGTCTGGGAAGAGGAGATCGTCAGTCGTCTGGAGCAGCAGCCACGACTGGATGCCACGACCCTGTTTGAGGACTTGCAAGACCGCCATCCGGGTCAGTACGGCAATGGTAAGAAGCGCACCTTCCAGCGTCGGGTGAAGGCCTGGAAGGCGCTGCACGGCGCCGACAAGGAGGTCATCTTCCGCCAGGTGCAGGAGCCGGGGCGGCAGGGGTTATCGGATTTCACCGAACTCAAAGGCCTGGTCGTAACCATCGCCGGCGAGGCGTTGGACCACCGGCTATACCACTTTCGCCTCGCCTACAGCGGCTGGAGCCACGTTCGGGTGGTGCTCGGCGGGGAATCCTACAGCGCCTTGGCCGAAGGGCTGCAAGAGGCGCTATGGCGGCTTGGCGGGGCACCGTTGGAGCACCGCACCGACAGCCTCTCGGCGGCGTACAAGAACCTCGCCGCCGAGGCGCGCGAGGACCTCACGCAGCGCTACGAAGCGCTGTGCGCCCACTACGGCATGACGGCCACGCGCAACAACCGCGGCGTCAGTCACGAGAACGGCGCCGTGGAATCACCGCACGGGCACCTCAAGCGGCGCATGGCGCAAGCCTTGTTGCTGCGCGACTCGGCCGATTTCGCCACCTTGCAGGACTACCGCCAGTGGCTCGACGCCCTGGTGGTGCGTTTCAACCGGCGTTGCGGCGAGGCGCTCGCCATCGAGCGTGCGCAGCTCCAAGCCCTGCCACGGCGGCGCACCGGCGACTACAGCGAGCAGGTCGTTGCGGTCACCACCTCCGCCACCATCGAAGTCAAGCGCGTGCTCTACAGCGTGCCCGCACGCCTCATCGGCGAGCGGCTACGCCTGCATGTCTTCGATGAGCGCATCGAGGCCTTCGTCGGCGCAACCAGAGCGCTCACGCTGCCGCGGGTGTACAGCGTCAACCACGAGCGCGCAAGGCGCATCGACTACCGCCACCTCATCGGCGCGCTGGTGCGCAAGCCGCAGGCGTTTCGCTACTCGCAGTTGCGCGAGGACCTGCTGCCCAACGCCACCTACCGCACCATCTGGCAGTATCTGGACCGCCACCTCGACGCACGCGCGGCGTGCAAACGCATCGTCGGCATCCTCGCTCTGGCCGCCCGCGCCGAGTGCGAACAGGCCCTGGGCGCGTATCTGCTCGAGCGCATCGCCGCCGGCACCATCCCCACCCTCACCGCGCTGGAAAGCCGTTTCGAGCGCCGCGACGCTGTCACACAGCAGGCCGATCTGCGCAGCCAGCCCAGCACCCAGCACGCCCTCTCAAGCTACGACCACCTACTGCCCGCGCACGGCCACTGCCTGGAGCTGCACTGACATGGTCCAGACCGCCACATTGCCCCTGATGCTCAAGCAACTGAACCTCACCAGCTTCGCCCGCCACTGGCAGGCGCTGCTTGAGACCGCCGAGCGCAACGGCTGGGACGGCGCGCGCTACCTCAGCGCGCTGTGCGAACAAGAACTGGCCGATCGCCACAGCCGACGCATCGCCCGTTACAGCAAGGAATCCCAGTTGCCCCCAGGCAAAAGCCTGGCCAGCTTCGATTTCGCCGAACTCCCCGACGCGACCCGCGCGCAGATTCAGGCCCTGGCCAGCTCCAGCGACTGGACCCGCCAAGCACGCAACCTCCTGCTGTTCGGTGCCAGCGGGGTCGGCAAGACCCACCTGGCCGCCGCCATCGGCCATGCGCTCACCGAGCGCAACGTACGCGTGCGCTACTGCAACACCACCGCCCTGGTGCAGCAGTTGCAACTCGCCCGCGAGCAACTGCGCCTGGAAGACGCCCTGCACAAGCTCGACAAGTATCCGGTGCTGCTCCTGGACGATTTCGGCTACGTCAAAAAAAGCCAGCAGGAGACGCAGGTGCTGTTCGAACTCATCGCCCATCGCTACGAGCGCGCCAGCCTGATCATCACCGCCAACCAGGCGTTCGCCGACTGGGATCAGATCTTCCCCGACCAGATGATGACGGTGGCCGCCGTCGACCGCCTGGTCCACCACGCGAGCATCATCGAGATCGGCGCCGACAGCTACCGGCGCAAGCACGCCCTCGGCCAGCACGGCAGCGAGCCGGCCGCGCCGGCCAGCAACCCCGCGGTCGAGTAATCGTCGTCGCCCGCCCGCGCGGCGCGCAACAACGACCCATAGGCGCGGCGCCGCGCCCCTGGCGGGGCCGAGCACGTTCAGTCGCCCTCCGGGCTCCTTTCCGTGCTCGGCCCCGCCAGGGGCGCCCACAACCCACCCTCAAGACAGGAGGCTCTCACCCTAAAGAACAGCGACAACTAACCGGCCAAGATAGTTGTCGCTGACCGGACAAGATAATTGACACCGGATACGTTGTGCCCAACCGCGTCCACGGGCCTCGAGCTCAGCGCGCGCCGTGGCAAGCTGGGCGGGCGCCTCTTCGCGCAAGAGCGCGAGCAGCTGCGCGGCCTGCATGCGGTCCTTGGCGCGCTTTGCGGCTTGTGCGATCGGACGTTCTTCGGACACCAGCAGTTTGTGCCAGGCAAAGCGTGCCGGGTCGGGGACGTTGGCCAGGACGAGATCTCGATGGCTGAGCAGCAGCGCCGGCACCGGGGCTT
>NZ_JAYESN010000222.1:0-5110 GCF_034860625.1 Lamprobacter sp. | reverse complement strand
GGGAGAGCGGATCGGGATGCAAAAAGGCGAGCGGATAAAGGCTCAGGCCACAGCCCGCAACCTCATTGCACTGAACATGCTCACGGACGGGCAGATTGCCCAAGTTACCGGCCTGAGTGTGGCCCAAGTCGAGGCCTTACGTGCGGACCAGTGAGGCTGTCCGGTGACCAAGCGCGCTCGCCGTTGCTAGACGCAAGCCATGAGCATCACGCCCGATCGCGACCACCCGATGACCCTGCCTGAGACCCACGCCAAGCGGCTGGCCGAGCTGGAGCGCTTCGAGCATTTGCTGTTCGGGAGATATCAGGGACGGACCACGTTAACGATCGCTGTGCCGAAACCGCTGACGTCATGACGCGCAAAGACCCGACCGCTGGGGCTGATTGCGTCTGGCAGAGCCTGGCCGGTGCGGGTGCCTACTGAGACGCGATCGGCTAGACTCACCCCATGAGCGCCGATCCCCGGGTAGCGGACACTAGCGCGCGCTGCCAGGAGGGCTCAATGAGCCACGACCAGAACTTCAAGAATCTCATCCTCGACGATCCACGCCAGGCCATTGAGTTTGCTGCGGCCAGCGAAGCCGCGCAGCTTGATGAAGGCGTGCGCATCCTGCCGCTGCGCGAGGAGCAGCTCAAGGCGCGCTTGGGTGATCGCTTTCGCGAGCTTGACGTGCCCTTGCTGCTCGAATGGCCGGATGGACGCCGCCAGGCGCTGCTGTTTGTCTTCGAGGAAGAAACCGAGCCCAAGCGCTTCTCGATCCATCGCCTCGGGCACTACTGTCTGGATCTGGCCGAGCTGTACCACACCGAGCGCGTGGTGCCGGTGGTGATCTTCCTGGCCTTGATCATAGCGCGGTCCACCCTTGACAGCTGGGTGCCTAAAAAATGCTAAGCCATGGTTTATGCTTAGCTTAGCGGTAGCAATCTTGACCTACTCTGTTGGTTTTGGACCGACTTATGATCAAGGCCATCTTCCTGCACCCTGCACCCTGGAGCGTACCGCGACATGCTCAGTCTGGGCAGCGACACACGCGTCTATCTGCAATTCAGCTATCTCGCCTGGCCATTATTCCGGCTGCGGGCACGGGATTATTTCGACAGCCCCAATCTGGTCGCGCGGCTGAACCTACCCAACATGCGCTATGCGCCCGAGGAGAAGGTCGACGTCTACGCCCAAGCCGTGCGCGGTCTGCGCACGCTGGAACCGGACCCCGAGCGGCAGATCAAATACCTGGACTTTGTCGACATTTATGCAAAGCTTGATGAGCATGAACGCCAGCGCTATCAGCAACAGTATGCCGAGGAGATTAAGACTATGAGCGCGTTTGCCGATCGGTTTATTGACCAGGGCGTGCAGCAGGGCGAAGCCAGGACATTGCTGCGTCAACTCACTCAGAAATTCGGCCCCGAAGCCGCACAGGTCCACCGCGAACGCATTGAAGCCGCCGAGTTAGAGCAGTTGGAAGCCTGGCTCGATCGCATCCTGATCGCCGAGACCCCCGAGACCATCTTCCACTGAGGCATGGGCGTGGGCGCGCCGAGGATCCGCGCCAAGCCACTGGCCTCATCTAACGCCCCAGCTAACCCGCCCGAGACCTCTGCCCATGACCGACTGGACTGCCGGCTACGTCGCCGACATTGGCTATACCTACGGCTACTACACCGAACTCAACCCGGCCCGCCTGGCGCTTGCATTCCTCAACGCCGGCCTGGCTGTCCCTGAGATCGCCACCGCTTGCGAACTCGGCTTCGGCCAGGGTCTGAGCGCCAACCTCCATGCCGCGGCCTCTCGGATCGCCTGGTACGGCACCGACTTCAACCCCAGCCAAGCCGCCTTCGCGCAGGCGTTGGCCGCCGCCTCTGGTCACGGCGCACGGCTCTCTGAGGCGAGTTTCGCCGAGTTTGCCGCCCGCGAGGATCTGCCCGACTTCGACTTCATCGGCGTGCACGGCATCTGGAGCTGGATCAGCGATGCCAATCGCCGCGTCATCGTCGACTTCGTGCGCCGCCGGCTCAAGGTCGGCGGGGTGCTCTATCTCAGCTACAACAGCTTGCCCGGCTGGGCGGCCTTTGCGCCCATGCGCCATCTGATGACCCAGCATGCCGAGACCCAAGGCGCCGCTGGGCATGGCCGCGTCAATCGCATCGACAGCGCCATCGCCTTTGCCGAGCAACTGCTTGCCACCAACCCCCTCTACAGCCGCGCCAACCCCCAGGTCAGTGAGCGCCTGACCAAGATGAAGGAGCATAACCGCCAGTATCTGGCACACGAATACTTCAATCGCGACTGGCACCCGATGCACTTCGCCACGCTCGCCGAGTGGCTGGAGCCGGCCAAGCTGACCTACGCCTGCTCGGCCCACCTGCTCGATGCCATCGATGCCATCAACCTCAGCCAAGACCAACAAGCCCTGCTCAACCAGCTCCCCGATGATGGCTTTCGCCAATCAGTGCGCGACTTCATGGTCAACCAGCAGTTCCGTCGCGACTACTGGGTCAAAGGCGCGCGCCGGCTCAACCCCCTTGAACAGGCCGAAGCGCTGCGCGCCCAACGCGTGATCCTCACCGCCCATCGGCCCGAGATCGCGCTCAAGGTCACCGGCAGCCTCGGTGAGGCCAGCCTCAGTGAGGCCATCTACAACCCACTGCTTGACCAACTCGCCGATCACAAGCCGCACAGCCTCGGGCAGCTGGAAAGTGCGCTGAAAGACCAGGCCATCAACTTCGGCCAACTCCTACAAGCCACCCTCATCCTCACCGGCGCCGGCCATCTCTCCCCGGTACAGGCCGACACGGCCATCCAGAAGGCCAAGAAGACCAGCGAGCGGCTCAACGCCCACCTGCTGCAGCAAGCCCGCGGCAGTGCCGATGTGCAGTACCTCGCCAGCCCCGTCACCGGCGGCGGCATCCAGGTCAACCGCTTCCAGCAGCTGTTCCTGCTCGCGCAGAGCCAAGGGCACAAGCAACCCGCTGATTGGGCGAGTCAGACCTGGCAGCTGTTGCAACGCCAAGGCCAGCGGCTGATCAAAGAGGGTAAGCCGATCGAGTCGGCCGAGGAGAACCTGGCCGAGCTGACCCAGCAGGCCGAGACCTTCGCCCAGCAGCGGCTGCCGATCTTGAAGGCGCTGCAGGTGATGTAAGTCTTAGCTCCAGCGGCAAGTTGAGGGTTCGAAATCCAGTGACAGTGTACCGAATAGCCAAAGGATCGCAACAGCCAAAGCCCCTCCCACCCTCGGCCGCGCATCGGCTAGACTGCAGGCATGAGCCGCGACCCCCGCATCCCCTGGCATGAACTGCTCGGCAAAGCCCTCACCGACGCGCTGATCGGGCTACCGTACAGCGTCAGCACCGAAGAAGAGCTCGCCCTGCGCAGCCAACGCCTGGATGTGCTGATCATCGAGCAAGCCCCGGCGACCGGCCGCGACCCTCAGCGCACCAAGGCGGCCCTGAAAACGCCCAACGCATCGCCCACACCTGAGCCCTATGCGGATGCGCCTGAACGCCCCGATGGCCTCGAAGACCTCGCCGCACACAATCTGCTCAGCTTCAAAGCCGCCGGCGCGCCCTATGACGCCTGGGCGCTGGAAGAGCTCAATAGCCACTACGTCACCTACCGCAAGCTCGCCTCCATCCGCGCCCTGCCACAGCAGCCCGCGCGCCAGCCACAACGGCCGACTAGCGATGAGTACCCCGTCAGCGACGCCGATCAGCGCTCACCACAACCGCCAGCGGGAGACGCCCGCGATCAACAACCCGTGAGCGAACCCGACACGGCCTATCGGCTGCTCCCCGCAGCCGACTTCCGCAGCTACGCCGTGGCCACCCATTTTCCACGCAAGCTGATCAAACAACTCCCACCGGGCAGTTGTCAAAGAACCAGCAAGCCTGGCATCTATACCCTACGCGCCGGCACCCGCGAGGTGCGCCTCATCGTCATCAACGCCCTGCGCGACCTGCCGCACAACGCCCCTTGGCGGCTGTTCTGCAGCAACAAAGCGCAGCAACGCGCGGCGCTACAGCAGTATCATCCCCACAGCGAGATCGGCCTACACCTCTACAGCCTCCTCGCCCACCACCTGCTCGGAGACGGCACCATGGCCCACACCTTTGAAGACATGCAACGCGAAGCCCACGAGTGGTTGAAGGACTCCATCCGCAAGCTCGATCCTGATGAGGTGCTTCAGTGCTACAACCCGGATGACGTGCTGCAACGTTACGCCCCAGAGGAGCGGCTTAAGGGGCTTGATCCTGCCATGATCGAGGCCTGGCTGAAGAAACACCGCCGGGATCACTGAATGGGTAGGGCGCGGCGCCACGGTCTTGAGCGACCACGTACGCCGAGTTCGTTACTGGCACCCAGATAGTCTGGTGGATGTCATGCCCATCCCGACAATCGCAACGCCGATGGCGGGCGCGAAAGGCCAGTGATTCCAGTTCCAAGGCGGAGCCAGCAAACACACGCAGCCGGCTGAGTGCGCGCTCTGGCGCATTCGGCAAGGCCAGCGCATCCTGTCCGGGGCGTTGTTGAAAATCCAGTGACAGTATACCGAACAGCCTGACGAGCGCAGCCAAAGCTCCTCCCGCCCCAGCCGCGCATCGGCTAGACTCGCCGCATGAGCGCTGACACCCCACCCGCAGACGCAGCGGCCAAGAGCGACCACGATAGCCCCTGGAAAGAAGCGCTAGAGCAGTATTTCCCCGAGTTCCTCGCGCTGCTGTTCCCAACCATCCATGCCGAGATCGACTGGTCAAAGGGCATGCAGTTTCTCGACAAGGAATTCCAGCAGATCGTGCGCGAGGCCAAGACCACCCGGCGTTATGCGGATAAGCTCGTCGGGGTCACGCGACGCGACGGCACACCGGTGTGGGTGCTGATCCATGTCGAGGTGCAAGGTGACCCGGAGACCGCCTTTGCTGAGCGGATGTTCACCTACCACAATAAAATCCGTGACACCTATCAAGTGCCGGTCGCCAGCCTGGCGGTCCTTGCCGATGCTGATCGCGGCTTCCGCCCAACGCAGTACAGTGCCGCGCTGTGGGACTGTCGGGTCGAGTTCCAATTCCCAGTGGTCAAACTGCTCGACTACACCACCCCCGAGCGCTGGGCCGAG
>NZ_JAYESN010000221.1:0-5167 GCF_034860625.1 Lamprobacter sp. | reverse complement strand
CGCGCCCTGGGTCTCGGCCTTCGGCGGCACCGGATAGATCTCGGCGGTATCGATGAAGTTGATGCCAGCGTCGACGGCGCGATCGAGCTGCGCGAAGGCCTCCGCCTCGGTGTTCTGCTCGCCAAAGGTCATGGTGCCCAGGCAAAGCTCGCTGACCCGCAGGTCGGTCATCCCCAAGGGACGCTGATTCATAGCCACTCCTGTTCGTTAGATCGCAGCGCAAGTCGGTTGAGGTCGAAGCCGCTGATCTCAACCTAGCTACAAGAAATGATCTCTACTATATGGGCTCGAATCGAGATGGCCTCAAACGAGATTCAGTTGACGCAAGCCGCCTCCGCCACATCGCTGCCCCCCACCACGCGAGCCAAGTGGGCCAAGTGGTCCAACTGTGCCAAACAGACCTTGACAGCCGCCGCCACTGATAGTCAGACAGACTCGGCGAAAAATCGCCAACATGCTGCGCGCTGCTTAAGTCCGGCAGCGAGCGCGCATGCTGACCACTTGCATGCTGATCACTCATGACGCTCGACCCTAGCCTCTTCTCGCCTTTCGCGATCTGGACCGCCGTCATCCTCTACGGCATCTGTCTGCTCCTCGCGCTCTGGCTCGCACCCTGGCGCAAGCTCTTAGAGGCACGCCTGACTCATGTCTTCTTCGGCGCCACCGTAGCACTGCTGTTGCTCTGGCAGATGGAGACGCAGGTCCAGCCCGGGCTGTCCTATCACCTGCTCGGCCTCACCGCGGTAACCCTGATGTTTGGCTGGGGGTTTGCCGTCATCGCCGCCTCGCTGGCACTGCTCGGTATCACCCTCAACGGTGGCGGCGCCTGGGACGGTTTCGCGCTGAATGCGTTGGTCTCCGGCGTGCTGCCGATCAGCCTGACCCTGATGCTGCTGATCCTGATTCGCCGCTTTCTGCCGAAGCAATTCTTCGTCTACGTGCTGGTCAACGGCTTTCTGACCGCCGGACTGGTCGGCGTTGCCATGGGCTACATGGCGGCCTGGCTGCTGGCCGGCTCCGGTGCCTACAGCATGGCCGAGCTGAGCCAAACGGTGCTGCCGTTCTTCCCGCTGATGTTCCTTCCAGAGGCGATGCTCAACGGCTGGATCATGGTGATCCTGGTTGCCTTCAGGCCGCATTGGGTGTACTCGTTTTCTGATTTCGAGTACATCAAGGGCAAGTAGGTGCAGCGTGGCAAGCGCGCCTCTAGCAAGCGCCTTGCGTCCGGGGCCGCGATGCATGATGAACCTCAGGAGCAGTATCGATGCGATGGGTAGGTAAGGTCATTGGCGGATTCATTGGGCTCGCCGCCGGCGGCCCCTTCGGCGCCATGCTGGGAGCCGCGCTCGGCCATGGCGTCGACCAAGGCCTGAAGAAACTGCAGCGCAACGCGCAGCTACCGCCGGGTGATCGACAACGCATCCAGAGCGCCTTCTTCACCGCCACCTTCTCAACCATGGGCCACCTGTCGAAGGCCGATGGGCGGGTCTCCGAGGCCGAGATCGCCCTCGCCGAAAGCATCATGGCCCAGCTTCGGCTCTCGCCTGAGATGCGCAGCGCCGCCATCAAGTTGTTCCGACTCGGCAAGTCCGCTGATTTCGACCTGCCCGCCGTGATCGAGACCTTCCGCTGCGAATGCCGTGGTCAACGCTCGCTGATCCAGATGTTCCTCGAGATCCAGATCCAAGCCGCCTATGTCGACGGCGAGCCCACCTTTGCGCAGCGCCAGGTGCTGAGCCAGATTCGGGTCGGTCTGAACGTGCCCGAGATCCTCTTCAAGCAGCTCGAGACCCTGGTGCGGCTGCAGCGCAATTTCGCTGGTAGCGCTGGCCCCCAGGGTGCCGGCAGCGCGGGGGGCGCTGGACGCACCGGCGGCAGACGCCGAGCAGCACCCACCCGGGCCCCCAATCTCCGAGAAGCCTATGCGTTGCTCGGCGTGACGCCCAAGGACTCCGACGCCACCATCAAGCGCGCTTATCGCCGACTCTTGAGCCAGCATCACCCCGACAAACTCGTCTCGAAAGGGCTGCCCGAGGAGATGATGAAAATGGCCACCCAAAAGACCCATGAGATCCGCCGCGCCTACGAGATGATCCAAAGCGCGCGCGCCACGTGACCGCCTGAGCAGGCGCCCGCACCCGAGCCAAGCATTCCAAGCACCCGACAAAAGGCCAAGCCAGCCAACGCCGGTGCATTCAGCCAATTGCCCAGCCCAACATCCAGTACCAGCCGATCTAGGCTTATCGCCGATGCAGCCCCCAACGCCCCAATGACCAGACCCGACCAGCCCGACCAGCCCGACACCGAAGCCGTCGAGCATTATCTGCTCGACCTGCAAGATCGCATCGGCCAAGCACTCGAAGCCGAGGATGGCGCTGGCGTTTTTCGCGAGGATGCCTGGACGCGACCCGGTGGAGGCGGCGGCCGCAGTCGCATCCTCGAGGACGGCGCGGTGTTCGAGAAGGGCGGGATCAACTTCTCGCACGTGCATGGCGATGCGCTGCCAGCGACCGCCAGCGCCAGCCGCCCCGAGCTCGCCGGCCGTAGCTTCCAAGCCATGGGCGTCTCGCTGGTCATGCACCCGCGTAACCCCTATGTGCCGACCTCGCACATGAACGTGCGCTTCTTCATCGCCGAGAAGCCCGGCAGCGAGCCGGTCTGGTGGTTCGGCGGCGGCTTCGACCTCACGCCCTACTATGGCTTCGATGAAGACGTGCGCGATTGGCATCGCTCTGCGCGTGTCGCCTGCGCGGATTTTGGCACGGACGAGGAAGACGCCGCCGCCCTGCATGCCCGCCTCAAGGACGCCTGCGATCGCTACTTCTACCTCAAGCATCGCGCCGAGCCACGCGGTGTCGGCGGCCTGTTCTTCGATGACCTCAACCACTGGGGCTTCGAGCGCAGCTTCGCCTTCATGCGCAGCGTCGCCGAGCAGTATCTACCCGGCTACCAGCCCATTGTCGCGCGTCGAAAAGAGACGCCTTACGGCGAGCGCGAGCGTGAATTTCAGTGCTACCGGCGCGGACGCTACGTCGAATTCAATCTCGTCTACGACCGCGGCACCCTCTTCGGCTTGCAATCTGGCGGCCGCACAGAATCGATCCTGATGTCGCTGCCACCTCAGGTCAGCTGGCGCTACGACTGGCAGCCAGAGCCAGGCTCCGAAGAAGCGAGACTCTACGAGCACTATCTCGTACCGAAGGACTGGCTGGCCCTGCCGAGCTGAGCTGAGCTGAGCCGAGCTGAGAGCATCACCGGCAGCCGATCTCTCTGAAGTCTAGCAGCCCAAGATAGTGGCCCTCATCGAGCCACCATACGAATAGCTGATGGCGATGGCGGTGTATCATCCATCGGGCTCCTTCAGGAATCGTTGCGTGAATTTCCTGAAAAACTCACAAAGCCAAAATAAATCAATCATAAACGCGCTAAAATCGTTGCACGAATCGTTGCAAACGCGATCCTGAAGACACCTTGGCATCCATCGCCGACCTGCGCTCCGCGCTCGCGCGCGATCCGCCTGTTTCGAGCAGCGAGCTCTGTCGCCGTTTGGGCGGTATCGATCGCGCCACACTCCTGCGCTGGGTGCGTCGACTCGACCCCGCGGTCTTGCGCCTGGGGAAGGCTCGGCGCTCAGCCTATGCGCTGCGTCGTGCGCTGCGCGGGCGGCAGACGCCAATCCCGCTGTATCGGATCGACGCGACCGGAAACGGACACCTGCTGGGGCGTCTGAGCCTGATCGAGCCCGTGGGTAGCGCCTTGGAGTGGGTCGAGCCCTGCCCCTGGCCGCTCGACGATCAGATGGCCGACGGCTGGTTTGAGGGTCTGCCCTACCCCCTCTACGACATGGCGCCACAGGGCTTTCTCGGCCGGCATTTCGCCCATCGCCATGCGCGATTACTTGGTGTCAGCGAACGCCTAGCGGACTGGACGGATGCCGACATCGCGCATGTCTTGGCGACGCTCGGGCAGGATCAGCCCGGCGATCTGATCCTTGGCGAGGCGCCTTACAAGGCCGAGCTGCAGACCCGGGCGCAGCGCCAACCCCAGGCCCGCGAGGATTATCCGGCGCTGGCTGAACGGGCCTTGGCCTTTGGCGATGCTGGCTCATCAGCTGGCGGTGAGTGTCCCAAGTTCGCCACGCTCATCGAGCATCAAGGCGAAGCGATCTCAGTGATCGTCAAGTTCTCCGGTGCCGATGAGACGCCGGCTGTAAAGCGCTGGTCAGATCTGCTCGTCGCCGAACATCTGGCGCTTGAGACGCTGCGCTCGGAGTTGGCCATCCCGGCCGCGCAGAGCCACATCGAACACCAGGCTGGGCGCTGCTTCCTAGAGGTCGAGCGCTTCGATCGGGTCGGACGCCAGGGACGCACCCCGGTGTGCAGCTTGGCCAGTCTCAACCCGGCCTTGATCGGCCTTGCCGGCGAGCCTTGGCCGGAGAAGGCCCAGCGCCTGCATCAGCAGGGCTGGCTCACGCTCGACGCCTGCGAGCAGATCCGCTGCCTGTGGTGGTTCGGTCGGCTGATCGCCAACAACGACATGCACGATGGCAACCTCGCGTTCCGGCCAGGCCTGACCCTCGCGCCGGTCTACGACATGCTGCCCATGCAGTATGCGCCGACGCGCAGTGGCGAGCTGCCGCCGATCAACTTTAAGCCAGCGTTGCTGCCACTACCGGGCGATCAATCCGCTTGGCTGCAGGCCCGCGAAGCCGCGATTGGCTTCTGGAACCGCTGCGCTGATGAGCCCAGTATCAGCAGCACCTTCAGGAAGATCGCTGCCGACAATCGCGCGGCGCTCATGCGGCTCGAGCCAGCAGCTCAAGCCGGCCAGATGGTTGGAAACGAAACAGGAGAAACTGATGGCCCTGACACATAAGACGGTGCCCAAACCGCAAGCCATTCTTCAGGCATGGATGCCGTTCAAGGAAGTGGTCGGCGTGACCTCGGTTCACTCCGAGGAAGACTACACCCAGGCGCGGGCAACCATCGAGGTCTTACTGGATGAGATCGGCGACGACGAGCATCACCCCCTAGCTGATGTGCTCGACTATCTGGCCGACCAAGTTGCAGCCTATGAAGAGGTGCACCATCCCATCCAGGAGTCCGAGCCGAAAGAGGTGCTCCGCTTCCTGATGGACCAGCATGGGTTGAAGCAGGAGGACCTTGCC
>NZ_JAYESN010000220.1:0-5196 GCF_034860625.1 Lamprobacter sp. | reverse complement strand
AGTTGATTAGACAGAATGTGGGTCGGGTGTGCTAGGCAGATTCTGCCTATTTCTGTTAGGGCAGAATCTGCCTAGCACCTCAACCCACCAACCAAAAAATCCCGCTGACACGAAAACCCCGTTACAGACTGCGGTTGCAGAACGGGTGTCATTGCAAGTGCTAGATGGAATTCTGACCGGTCCCCACCGATCATCGGTGTCGATACGTCCACGGTTGTTGGTGCCCCCTTCCATGATCCCAGTCCAAGTTCACTGAGCGCACAGGGCGCTTCGCCTGAGTCTAGCGATTATGACTGTCGGGAATACTCTCCCCGAAGCCCTTTTTCTGCTTTGCGGTGCAAAAAGTTGACCTTGATCACAGTTTGTGAACCGAACAGCGAGCGTGGCCTAAGGCTGAATTCCCTCAGTGAGTGAGGATGACGTGACGGCGCTACCGCTGCCGCTGCCGGTAGTCCCAGGGCCGCTGATGCTCCCCAGCCTTCGCCCAAATCCCGATCCCCGCGCGTTTGGCATCGGCCTCAACGCGGCTGTAGCTGCGATCCGAACAGTAGCGCCGATAGACGGCCGCCTAGCCGGCTTCGACCATGGCGCGGTTGAGGCCTTGGCCGCTGACCGGGTCGATGACCTCGGCGACCTTGCGCCCGTAGCGGTCGGTGTCGTGGACCTTGAGGTTGATCACCCGCGGGGTGATCTGGCGCAGATAGTCGCGGCTCTCGGTGCCCCAGGGGCGTTGGGCGATCTCGTGCGGCGATGAACCCTATTCAGCCTCCAAAAACTCCCCAAACCGCACCTCCAACGCCGCCTGATCCGGCCGATCCGCCACATGCCTCGGCAATCGGATACGCTGCCCATGGGGTCCCTTGATCGCCTGCTCCAGCGTCGGCCCATCATGCTGCTCGAGTACCGACTCGGCGATATGGATCTTCCCATCCGTGTCGATCCCCAGCAGGTTGTGATCGTAGGCGGTGTGATGCAGCGCTGACAGACAAAGCCCGTTGCTGATCTCAGGCCGGCCGCGCTCGTCGCGATCTGGGATGATGTGCGCCGCCTCTAGCAACCCTGGTGCCGGCAACCCGGTGATCGCGCAACGCCGGTCGTAGGCCCCGAGCACCAACTCGCGGAACTCTGCCTGATGCAGCCGGGCCTTGGCCTCTACAGTTGAGTAGCGGTGATCGGTAGGCAGCGTCAATCCCTCCTCATCAGACAAGCGCGCTGGCTTCGCAAGCTCACGGGTACTGCCCACGGCAACGGTGCAGCGCAGTGCCTGGGTCTCGGCGAGGATCAGGCGCACGTCGCAGTCCCCTGCGGGAGGCGGTGCCGAGCGCCTTCGTCTTGCCGCCGTCGCACATGACCCCAAGCCGCCGCTGGCGCGCGCAGTACTTCTGCGGCCTGACCGAGGCGGGCGCCGATCCCGCGCAGATCAGCCAGGCGACCGAGATCCTGCAGCAGATCCTGCGCAGCGACCTGCCGTCGATCGCCGCTCGATTGGCGGTGCCGGCGGAGCGCCTGCGGCCGTTGATCGGCAACTATGGAGGCGGCCTTCACCTATGGCATTGACCGTATGTTCGTTGTCGTGGCGATCGGCATGCTGGCGCTGGCGGTGCTGACCTGGTTCGGCTTGCGGCCGCGGCGGTGATGGTGAGCGTTGCGCAAGGGTGATGGAGACGGTCATCAGCCAAGGCTGAATGACGGATCTGCTAGTATCCATCGGTCGATCGCAGGAGCTGCGCCTGGTGCTGACGCCGGCGCAACCGCCCGTGATCGCTCCGCGGCGGAATCCGAGGGTTCGTGATGCGCTTCTTCAACACCGAAGGCCCCAACCGGGTCGCTGACCACTACACCCTGCCGCCGCTGGCGCGCTGGGATCTGGACGCGATCCTGCGGCTGATCGCGCAGAAGAAATATTTCCTGCTCCACGCCCCACGCCAGACCGGCAAGACCACCTGTCTGCTGGCGTTGATGGAGGCACTGAATCAGGCCGGTCAGTATCGCGCGGTCTACGCCAATATCGAGGCGGTGCAGGCCGCGCGCGAGGATCTGGCGCTCGGCATGGCAACGCTATGCAGCGTGCTTGGTCGTGCGGCGCGGCAGTCGACCGGCGAACAGGCGCCCGAGGAGTGGCTGCGCCAACAAGGTGATCGCGTTGCGCCGGGCGACCGGCTGGCGATGCTGCTGGAGCACTGGTCGGCCTCCGACCCCCGGCCCCTGATCCTGCTTCTCGACGAGGTCGACGCCCTGATCGGCGACACCCTGATCTCGCTCCTGCGCCAGTTGCGCGCCGGTTATCCGCAGCGCCCAGAGCGTTTCCCGCAGACGGTGATCCTGTGCGGCGTGCGCGATCTGCGCGATTACCGCATCCATGCCCGCTCCGAGCCCGAGGTCATCACCGGCGGCAGCGCCTTTAACATCAAGGCCAAATCCCTGCGCCTGGGCGACTTCAGCCGTGCCGAGGTCCAGGCCTTGTTACAGGAGCACACCCGCGAGACCGGCCAAGCCTTCACCCCGGAGGCGCTTGAGCGGGTCTGGACGCTCACCCAGGGTCAGCCCTGGCTGGTCAATGCCCTGGCCTACGAGACCTGTTTCGAGCGCCCCGAGGGACGCGACCGCAGCCGCCCGATCGACTGCGGGATGATCGAGCAGGCCAAGGAACAGCTGATCCTTGACCGGGTGACCCATCTCGATCAACTCGCCGACAAGCTGCGCGAGGAGCGGGTGCGTCGCATCATCGAGCCGATGCTCGCGGGTACCGCGCTGGGGCCGGTGCCAGAAGCGGATCGCGACTACCTGGTCGATTTAGGGCTGCTGCGACGCGCCCCGAGCGGTGGGCTCGTGGTTTCCAACCCGATCTACCGCGAAGTGCTGCCGCGCATGCTTGCTGGCGGACCCCAGGACTCCCTGCCCCAGATCGCCCCCAGCTGGCTCAATGCCGACGGTACTCTGAATCTCGAGCAGTTACTCACCGCCTTCCTCGCCTTCTGGCGCCAGCACGGCGAACCGCTGCTCGGCAGCGCGCCCTATCATGAGATCGCCCCGCATCTGGTGCTGATGGCCTTCCTGCACCGGGTCATCAACGGCGGCGGCAGCCTGGAACGCGAATATGCGATCGGCGCTGGGCGCATGGATCTGCGCCTGCGTTATGGACAGGTCAGTCTCGGCATCGAACTCAAGGTCTGGCGCACTGGGCGTGCGGACCCGCTCGCCGAAGGTCTGGCGCAGCTTGACCGCTACCTCGATGGCCTCGGGCTCGACAGTGGCTGGTTGGTGATCTTCGATCGCCGCAACGGCCAGCCGCCGATCGCGCAGCGCACGCGCTGCGAGGATGACACCAGCCCGGCCGGTCGGCGCATCCGGGTGATTCGGGCGTAGCATGCGCAGCCATCTCCTCGCGGCATAGGATTCTCAGCGCCGGTCATGTTGCCCCCCGCTGTCGATTGTCTCCATCCGGACGCGGCGGCGGCGTTCATCGCCCGCTTCTTGTTGCTCAGTCCACGGTATCCCTGCGGCGAGCCTTCCTCGCCGCGGCAGATCGCTCGTCCCCGTCAACGACTCGGCATCGGGCTGTGCGCGGCCGGCCTGTTCGCGCTGGTCTATGGGATCAGCCAGGCCAGCGGTCCGGCCGGACCCTTCAGCCTGGCCGTCGGGGCGCCGCTGCTTATCGAGCGCTCGCCGCTGTCGCCCGGTCGCGGTGGTGAGCCGGTCATGGTCGCGTGGAACGCGGCCGGCCGGAGCCAGTCCAGCGTTGTCAGCGCAAAGCCGGTCAGCGCATTGGCGGCAGCGGCGACGGCATCGGGCGCCAGGACGCCCCACAGACCGATGGCTCCACAAATGAGCACGGAGAGCACGAAGACGGCCCCGAACGCGGGCCTGATCGTCGGAGGTTCGGCCATAAGCGTCACCGAGTGTCTGTGAATGGCGGGCCGCAGCGGCAGCGGTTGCCGACAGTTGATGTTCTTCAACCGATCCGCTGACCGACGAGTGTCAAGAATGCTCGGGCTCGCGACAAGGCTCAGAGTGCCCAGAATGGGTGAGCCATCCATCGGGTGCCCATTTTGAGCGCCGCACGACTGGATTTGCTCATCACAGCCCGTACCATGGAGATGAGTGGCGCCGTCGTCGGCCGAACACTGCGATCAATCCTCTCCAATACCGATGAACATCCAACGTATCCTGACCGATCCGAAGATGGTCATCCTGGCCGTTGCCGGTGGCTTTCTGATCGGGCTCTTCGCGCCCTCTCTGGGCGAAGCCCTCTACCCGGTTGGCAGCATCTACATCGCCTTCCTGTCGATGTGTCTGCTGCCGATCCTGATCACGGCGATCATCGTCGGCATCGCCGGCCTGCTTCGAGACGACAACACGCGACCCTTGTTCAAGCCCATGGCCGGCCTCTACCTGGTCGGCCTGATCCTGCCCTGTGTTGTTGGCATCGCTACTGCCTTGATCCTGGCGCCGGGCATCGGTCTCGGGCCGGAGGCCGAGCAGAGCATCGGTGCCTTGATCATCGAATCCCCGTCGGCCGGCAAATCGGACGGTGGCATCCTGAGCTTTCTGGTCCAGATCATTCCGACCAATCCGTTCGAAGCCCTAAGCGCCAATGATGTGATGAGCATCGTCTTTCTCAGCGTCTGCATCGGGCTGGCCCTGGGGGTCATCCGCCGCGAGGCCGCCGAGCCCGCGCTGAAGGTCTCGCAGGCGGTTTATGACGCCTTCATGCAGCTGTTTCGCTGGGCGATCCTGGTGCTCGCGCCGGGCTTGCTGTTGTTCATCTCCGGAGTCGTGGCGCAGATCGACGCCAAGGTGCTGCTGGCGCTGACCAAATTCGTGATCACCTTCTAATGTCGGCGGCCTGCTGCTGATGGTCGTCTACATGCTGTTGTTCTGGCTCGCCGTGCGCGGCCCGCTCGTCGCAACCCTCTCCAAGCTGAGCAATCCGAACGTGCTCGCCTTCATGACCAACAATCCGGTCGTCGCACTGCCCGCGACCTTGGACACCCTGGAGAAGGACTATGGCATCGACCGCCGGGTGCCAGACCTGGTGATCCCGTTCGGGATCTTTGCTAATCAGCACGGTGCGGTCTTCCTGCTCTCCTTCTTGACCGTGTTTCTGGCCCAGATCTATGTAATCGATCTCGGCATTCAGGACTATGCCGTCATCGCCATCGGCTCGATCATCGCCGGTGCCACCGCGGTTGGGGG
>NZ_JAYESN010000219.1:0-5205 GCF_034860625.1 Lamprobacter sp. | reverse complement strand
GGTGATACCCTGCCGCAGCCGGGGCGGTTCATGGCTTATGGCGCCGAGAGCGAATTCTTTGGCTGCATCACGGTGTCCTGTTCCTGCAGATTGATAACACAATCTAAGGAGGCTCTCCTATGACTCGATTTACTGGTCTTGCGCTCATTGTTCTGCTGCCGTTGAGCGCCTCACCAGCCATCGCAGCTGAGCTTCCTGCGCCCGTTAAGGCGCAAATCTCGGAATTGAAATCCTCGTGTCGCGGGGTCGGTGGTAAACTTGTCAATCCGAAACAGGCCATCCTAAGCGCGGATCTCAACGGGGATGACCAACCAGATTATGCGATCGATCAGTCGGCCCTCAACTGCGACGGTGCCGCCTCAGCGTTCTCTGGCTCGGATGGCTCTCAAGTCGATGTCTTCGTTTCGACGCTAGGCGGATATATCAACGCCTGGTCCAGTGGGGCTTACGGCGCGAAAGTCGAGCAACAAAAGCTGTGGCTGGCACTTGGAGGCCGTTACTGCGGCCAACAGAAACCCTCAAGCCGGGCCGCAGCGCAAGGATGCTACCGCGCGTTATCCTGGAACCCCAACAAACGCAAGATGATCATCGACCCCAAGATCAAGTCGCGTCCGGTCGGGTCTTAACTCGCCCTGTCGGCGCCTTTGCAAGCCTTACTCTTGCTGCCTTCTAGCCCCAACCCAGCATCTTTCGCGCCTGCGGGCGGGGCGTCTTGTCAGACCGACGGATCGCCGAGCCCTGCTTGCTCCCTCGGGAACAGGGTCGACTTTATCGCGCTGTTGTTCGATGATCGCAGCCCATCACCAGCATCCCCATGGCCGCGATCATGCCCCGCCGCAAACTGCCCATTGGCATACAGACCTTCGCCAAGATGCGCGAGGAGGACTACTACTATGTCGATAAGACCGGCTTCATCGCTCGGTTGATCGACGAGGGTAGCTTTTACTTCCTCTCCCGCCCGCGCCGATTCGGCAAATCGCTGCTAATCGACACCATCGGCGAGTTGTTCGCCGGCAATGAGCCGCTGTTTCGGGGCCTGGCGATTCATCCCGACTGGGATTGGTCGGTGCGTTACCCGGTTATCCGCCTGAGCTTCGGTGGCGGGGTGGTGCGCTCTCGCGCTCGGCTCGATACCAAGATTGGCGAGCAGTTGCGTCTGAACATGGCCGAGTTGAATGTCGAATGCACCGAGCCAGAGCCGGAAGCCTGTCTCGCCGAACTGATTGGCCTTGCCCGTCAAATGAGCGGCCAGCGCGCCGTGGTGCTGGTGGACGAATACGATAAGCCCATCCTCGACAACCTGACCCGTCCGGAGCTGGCGCGCGAGTTGCGCGACGGGTTGCGCAATCTCTACTCCGTGATCAAGGATCGCGAGGCCGATGTGCGCTTTGTCCTCATCACCGGAGTGAGCAAGTTCAGCCGAGTGAGTCTGTTCTCCGGGCTGAATAATTTAAACGACATCACCGTTGATGCACCTTATTCGGCGCTGTGCGGCTATACCGAGACCGATCTGGACACCGTCTTTGCGCCTGAGCTGCACGATTTGGATCGCGCCGAGATTCGCCAGTGGTATAACGGCTACAACTGGCTGGGCGATGCAGTCTACAACCCCTTCGACCTGCTGCTGCTGTTCCAGAAACGCGAGCTGCGTTCGTTCTGGTTCGAGACCGGCTCACCCACCGGGCTGATTGACCTGCTGATGCAGCGCGGAATTTTCACCCCCGATCTATCCCAGACCATCGCCGACGACGAGCTGCTGTCGAGCTTCGATGTCGATCATATCGCCACCGAAGCCCTGTTATGGCAGACCGGTTATCTCACCTTCGCCGAAGTGCAACGTATCGGCGCCCGCGCGCGCTACCGCCTGACCTATCCCAACCTGGAAGTCCAAAGCGCCCTGAATGACGTGCTGGCCAAGGCATTGATGGGCAACGCCAGTCAGGCCAGCCGACTGTCCGGCCAGATCTACGACATCCTCCAGGCTGGCGACCCCGAACCGCTGCGTGAGCACCTGCACAGCCTGTTCGCCGCCATCCCGCATCATTGGTACGACAACACGCCCATTGCTCACTACGAAGGCTACTGGGCCAGCGTCTTCTACAGCCATCTGGCCTCGCTTGGCCTGGAGCTGATCGCCGAAGACATCACCCACCACGGGCGCATCGATCTGACGCTCAAGTTCAACCACCAGATTTGGCTATTCGAGTTCAAGGTTGCCGAACGCTCGCCTGCAGGCAGCGCCTTGCAACAGATCAAAGACAAGGGCTATGCCGACAAATACCGCGCGCTTGGTCAGCCGATTTTTCTGATTGGCATCGCGTTCAGCGAGCAGCAGCGGCAGCTGGTGGGCTTCGATGTCGAACGGATCGACTGACGCCGGCTGGGTGCTTCGGGGAGAAAAGGATATGAAATCCAAGTCACCCTGAGCGTCCAGGTTGGCCCGATGAAGAAAGGTAGCGGGGGTGGGATGCGCCGTCAACGCCCGACTGCGGGGCTGACGGACGTCGCGCGCGGTGTGGGCGCGCGCGTTTCGGGGTGCTGGGGTGAGCACCTGCGCCGCAACGCGCCGCCGGGAGACGAGCGGGGCTGTACCGTTTCCTGCGGGACAGAGACGGCGGCTACTCCGCAATGCGCTGATCAAACTCGAAGTCGAACTCGGGCGGGTACGGCCTCGACATGATGTCGCGTGAGGTTGTGACGTAGCAAAAAGAGGCTCGCGCAGAGACGCAGAGGCGCAAAGGAAGAAAGAGCTTGCTCGATGTTGCCAGTGCGCTTCTCTCGTCCTTCTCTTTTTCTCTTTTTTCTTCTTCTCTGCGACTTTGCGTCTCTGCGCGAGATATCTTTTTCTTGTGTCGTCTACCCGACATGGCTCCATCTGATTGACATTATTCGGAGACCACACTCGCTACTCTCCTCGCCGCAACCCCCGCTGTCGCCACAACAGATAGATCGCCGGGATCACGAACAGGCTCAGCAGTGGCGCGGTGATCATGCCGCCGACCATCGGCGCGGCAATGCGGCGCATCACCTCGGAGCCAATACCCCCAATCAGCATGATCGGCAACAGGCCCGCGAAGATGGTCGCCACCGTCATCGCCTTGGGCCGGATACGCAGCACCGCACCCTCCTCGATCGCACCCTTGAGCTCATCAACGCTGGTCAGCCGGCCCTCCTTGCGCCATTGCTTCAGCGCATTATCCAGATACACCAGCATCACCACGCCGAACTCGGCAGCGACCCCGGCCAGCGCGATGAAGCCCACCGCAACCGCCACCGAGAGGTTGTAGTCGAGCAGATCGATCAGCCAGAAGCCACCGACCAATGAGAACGGCAGCGACAGCATCACCAGCGGGTGCGGCCTCAGCATGCTGTAATCAACAGCAGCACTCCGCCCCAAACTGATCGATCTTCTGCCAGAACTGCGCCCAGCGTCCGACGGTCTGGGTCAGCGCGCGCAGGCTGAGCACAATGCCGGCACCTTTGGTCTTCCAGCGCATGCCTGAGGCGCAGAGGCGCTGCTTGACGAGGGTCTTGCAGGCCGCCTCGATGACCCCTGAGCCGATCGGTAGTCCCTCGGCAACGAAGCTCGGGTAGTCCATCTGATGGCGGTGGTTGTCGAAATAGGTCCGCGCCGCGCGGACCTCATGGCGCAGGGCCTGCGAGAGCCCGCGACGATCCGCGAGGCCAGTGGCCTCAGCGATCAGCTGATCGCGTGCCGCGGGGTCGTGCTTGAGGCGGTGGCAGTGGGCGTGCTGCCAGTCCTCGCGTCGCTGTGTGTCGCGGCGTTGCGGATACTGCGCTTGGGCGAGTGTGCCGATGTACTCGGTGGCATGGAAGAAGTCGATCAGCTGTCGCTGCGTATGCTGCTCAAGGAACGTCCAGTTGCTAGAGGCGCCATCGGCGATGCCCAGATACAACGCGTCTGGATACTGTTGCTTGGCGCGTGCGATCTCGCACTCCATCCGCGCGAGAAACGTCTGCTTGCCGTATTCGGGTGCGGCGGCCAGATAGACGGTGTGCTGACGCTCGCCGTCGTGGTCGTAGAACGACAGCGCACCGGCCATGGCTTCGCGGTAGCCGGCGCTGTCGGCCATCGGGATCATCGCCCCATCGAGGCTGATCACCACCGTGGCAATGGACACCTGCAGTGCTGGCAACGCGTACTCCCAGGTCTCTTCCTTGGCCGTGGCAATGCTGCCGACCCAGTCGGCCACATTCTGGATGTAGGAGCGGGCCACTTGGCGGCCGTGATTCTGCTCCAGGTCCGTTTGCACCGCGCCCGCATTGAGCTGGGCGTACTTGTGGCTGAGCTGGCTGGCAAAACGCGGGGTGGCACCACGGATGATCCGCGCTTGGTGCTCCAACGGGCAGTCGATGCGCCCGCCGCGCGAGGTCTGGTAGACGTAGCGCTCGACCTGGACCTCGCCATAGGGGCTCTGGTAGACCTTCGGATGGCGTCCGCGCACGGTCAACTTGGTCTCGCCGACACGGATCGGGCTGCCGTCGGTGTCAAAGCGCCCAAGGGCCTCCTCGGTCGCACAACACCCGACAGCGTTGGTCGCCTCCAGGATCGCCTGTTCCATCTCCAGCAGGCTGCCACTCAGGCGCACCGTCACCTCAACCGTCACTTCGTCACCCGAACGTCTGACCACCTGCGTCACATTCGCCACCCTACTCTCAGTTTAATCAGAAGGTTGCAGCGTACTCCTTAACGGGCCATCATGGCAAGGCCGCACCCTTTCAATGGTCACTCGCCGCTCGGGCATCTCTGCCTCATCAATGGCCTGCACCCCGTTGCAGATCAGGTTGACCAGCACCTGCTCGAGTTGAATCGGATCAGCGTGCAGCCAGAGACCCGCCGAGCCTGAACGAAAGCATAGCGCGACACGTCGTTGGCGAGCGAACCACTCGATCAGCTCCATCGTTCGCTCGATCACTGGGTCCAGCTCGACCAACTGCATCCGAAACGCCTTATGGCGCAAGAATTGACGCAGCCGTTCAACGATGGCGCCGGCGCGCTCGAGCTGGGCATCGGCCTTGGCGATCATCGGCTCCAGCATTGACGCCTCGGCTGGGCGCTGCTTGGCCTGCGCGCCTTGCAGCTGCTCGAGCGCGGCGCGCCCGAAGAAGGCGGCGGCATTCAGTGGCTGCGCCAGTTCATGCACCAGTGAGGTGGCCAGCACGCCCACCGCATTGACGCGCGCC
>NZ_JAYESN010000218.1:0-5257 GCF_034860625.1 Lamprobacter sp. | reverse complement strand
GAACTCGCTCGCAAGTGTCGGCGATTACGCGCCGGAGATGGAGCCCAAGGCGGCCTAAGCTCGTATTGCCGCGGCGATGGCGTAGAGTAATAAAGACCGCAGCATGTGGCGCGGTCGACTGGATTGCGCTCGTCGCCGCAGCGCAAGATAGCTAGCGTCGTCGAAATCCCCTGGCACAGACCGTCCATGGGATAGGGTCACAGCAATTTGACCAGCGTCGCGATCAAGACCGCCTGCGCGAGTAGTAACCCAGCGACCCATTTGATGATGTCGCTCTTGGCCGCCTCGAGGCGCGCATCCAGGTAGTCGCGGGTGACCAGATCCTCCCCCGTGGCATCGCGGAAGGCCTCGGCAATGGCTTCCGCCTGCTCGGGGGGCAGACCGGCAGAGACGAGCTTGCGGGCGAACGCGAGCGTGTCGAAGGTGACCGTTGTCATGTCTGGGTCTCCAGATTCAAGGTCTTCGTTTTTCCTCGCATCCTTGCCACGATGCGACGCAATCGACCTAGGAATAGCGTTAATCCCGGCATGCTGCGATGTTGGGCCAATCACAGCGGCGAATGATGTAAAGACCTCTTGGTTACGGCCGCTTCCGGGGGCGCCCGTTATAAGCACGCTGATGATAGTCGATTATGTGGCGTTGGCGAATGGACATGAATCCGGTGCGTCTGCAATGGCAGCGGTGATGGCCGATCGCGCCTCAACTCGACGCGCGGACAGCGGGATCGCGGTCATCGCCGCGGCGCCAGATGTAGAGCGCCGGAATGGCGAGCGTGGTCAGCAGCGTCGACGAGATCAGGCCGAAGAACAGCGAGGTCGCCAGGCCCTTGAAGATCGGGTCGACGATGATGAACAGCGCCCCGATCATCGACGTGACCGCGGTGAGCAGGATCGGTCGGAAGCGCACCGCCCCGGCCTCGATCACCGCCTCGCGCACCGGGCCGCCGGTCAGCCTGGACCCGGCCTTGCCGCACATCCGGATACAAGGTTACGAGCTCGGCCTGTTGCGGACCCAAGGTCGTTTCGAGGGTCAGTGCCGTCGCTTGCTGAAGCCGGCCCAGGTGGCGCTCGGGGACGGCGACGCGGATCACCGCCGGTGCTGCAGCGATGCGCGCAAACAGGTTGGATTGGAGTGCTCATGACCGATGTCTGAGGCAAAGCCTGTACCTTGTCGACTGCAAACGGTCGAGTGGCTTGCTGTCGTCTCGGACTGTTGCAGCGACCTGCCCTCCTTGCAGCAATGGACCTAGCCGGTGCGGGTAATGGTCAAACGAACATGGCCACGGTTGTTGCCGTAGAAGCGCCAAGCGTCGTTGGCAAAGCAATACAGGTAGCCCGAGCCTTGTTTTGGTGTCCAAGCATCGAGCCCGGCGCCGATGACCAGCGTCTCATGTGGCACGGGTGAGCCGTCTTGCTGCGTCTGTACCCTACCGTTAGCAATCACGCCAACCAGCGCAAACCAGGGTGCCGTCTCGACGCGCCGGCTGCCGACGAAGCTCGCGCGCGGATTTCCAGTCATGCTGGCAAAGCGCTGCTCGGCTTTGCCGATCCAGCTGCCGACTCGATGCGCAAGACCGCCCCAAATCAGCCGCGGACGGCAGTCGCCAGCCAGCCGGCCCGCAAGGAATCGCCGCGTCCAACCATTCGCCGCTGGCCGCAAAGCGATAACGAGCGTCGGCTTCGAGATACAGGCCGGTGTCGTTCCAACACTCAACGGCGAAGATATCCAGGATTTCGCTCTCGCCGACAGCGAGGAGCCGAGTGCGCCGGTATGGGGCCTGATCGAGGGGTGGCCGTTGCTGACGAGCAAGCGCCGACGGATGGAGTCAGTCTGGGGGGCATCGATGGCCTCGATGGTATGCGCTTCAACGATGACGGCAGTATCGGCATCGGGGCCATGACCCGTCTCACCGACATCGCCGATCACGAGGAGCTGCGACAGCGTTGCCCGGGTCTGGCCGCTGCGGCCGCTGAGGTTGGTAGCCCGCAGCTGCGCAACCAAGGCACTCTCGGCGGCAGCCTATGCCAGAAGCCGCGCTGCTGGTACTACCGCGGCGACTTCGATTGCCTGCGCAAGGGCGGCGACCGCTGCTTTGCGATCCCGGGCGAGAACCAGTTCCACTGCATCCTCGGCGGTACGAGCTGCGTCATCGTCCATCCATCGGACACCGCGCCGGCGCTGATCGCGCTCGATGCCGAGGTGGCCATCAGTGGCCCCGAGGGGCACCACCGGATGCCGGTTGCCGACCTGCACGTGCCGCCGAGCGAGGACCCGACCCGCGAGACACGCCTGGGACTTCGCCCTCGCCGGCTGCGCGCTGGCGCTGAGCTTCGACGGCGATAGGGTGCGCGAGCCGCGCATTGTGCTCTCCGGTGCGGCGCCGATCCCCTGGCGCGCTATCGAGGCCGAAAACAGCCTTCGGGACCGACGCCTCGATGAGACCGCCATCACCGCGGCCGCGAAAGCCGCCGTCGCCGATGCCCGGCCGTTGACGAAGAATGGCTACAAGGTGCCGCTGTTCGAAGGCATGCTGCGCGAGGAGCTGACGCAGGCGGCGAATCGCGGGTGAGCTACTGCGAAATCGCTGCAAAAGCAAGCGAGATGGCTTTGGCCAGTGGGCCCGACGCCCGACGAGGCGATGCTGCGTCGGGAAGCGCTAGGCCGGGCTCAGCGCGGCGCCCGATAGGTTTCGCGGCGACCCTGAGGGTGACTCAGCACCAGCTGCCAGAGATGGCCGTTGCGCGAACGGAAGAACCCTGCCGAGCAGTGCAGATAGTACTTCCACATACGCCGGAAGCGTTCGTCATAGCCGGCTTTGGCGAGGTCTGGCCATGCCTGTTCCACATTCGCCCACCAGGCCATCAAGGTGCGGTCGTAGTCCAGTCCGAACGCGTGCCAGTCCTCGAGCACAAACCGCGACCGTAGCGCCTGGGCAAGTCGCTCGGCATTCGGCAGCTCGCCGTTGGGGAAGATGTAGCGGTCGATCCAGGGATCATTGACCGGCTTGGCGGTGCTGGTGCCGATGGTATGGAGCAGGAACAGGCCGCTCTCTTTCAGGAGCCGCGCCACGGTTTCAAAGAAGGCGGCGTCGTTCTTGCCACCCACGTGCTCGAACATGCCCACCGAGGCGATCTTGTCGAAGCGCCCATCCAACTCCCGGTAATCCTGCAGTCGGATATCGACCGGAAGCCCGGCACAGCGCTGCCGTGCCAACTGCGCCTGCTCGCGCGAAACGGTCAGGCCGACCACCTGCACATCGTAGTGACGCGCGGCATGCTCGGCCAAGCCACCCCAGCCGCAGCCGATGTCAAGCACCCGCTCGTGTGGCTCCAGCTCGAGCTTGCGGCAGATGAGGTCCAGCTTCGCGCGCTGAGCGCTCTCGAGGTCCTCGGCCTCGGCCCAATAGCCGCAGCTGTAGCTCATGGTTGGGTCGAGCATGGCCTCGTAGAGGTCGTTACCGACATCGTAGTGCTGCTCGCCAACCTGAAAGGCTCGCTCGGGGCTCTGCAGATTCAACACCCGGGCGCGCAGCGCGAGCAGCGCGAGACGCAAGCGCAGACCGAGGCCAGCAGCACCCTGCAGTCTTTCCTCAATGCCGTTTCCCAGCAACCGAGTGAAGGTCTGATCCAGCGCTGGCGCATCCCATTGCTGATCCATATAGGACTCACCGAGACCAAGTGAGCCGGCGCTCAGAACTCGGTCGTAGAAGGCCGAGTCCTTGACCCGGATATCCCAGGGTCGTTGTCCGTCCAATGTCACATCCGCCTGTGCGGCCAATTCCTTCAACAACTGCGGGCCGCCCCGACCGAGACCGCGAATGTTGTCAAACAAGCCGCGCTCGGGCTGCGACTGCCAGGTTTGATTCGGAAACATGCTCATCGGTTGCCGCTCCTCGTCTTGAATGCAGATTGCTAATGAACTGCCTGGCTTCAGGCAGCCACCTCGACAAACGCCGTGGCCAAAACGAATAACCGCAAGATCAGTGCCGTGCGAAACGACGGCGTCCTCTGCTGTCAACCACTTGATCGAGTGGGCGATAGCGACCAGAGGTCGGGGCAAAGTACCCGCTCTCAGTGATGCAGACCCGGCACTGAATGGCTCGGCTGCAATACGGGCTAAGACCGCCGATTGAAACCCTTGTGGCCGCTCGAGAGCCTGAGTGCTGCAGGCACTGGTTTTGCTTCACTATTTAATACCGGCTTCTTGATACCGGCTTCGCGCCAGCTGTCGCAGTACTCTGGTGGCCCCCTGCTCGACTCGGCCGGCCGCCTCATCGGCGTCAATACCGCCATCGTCTCCGGCAGCAGCGCCTTCGCCGGTGTCGGTTTCGCGGTTCCTGTCGACGTGGTCAATCGTGGGGTCTCAGAGATCATCCTAGAGGGCAGCGTCGCACGGCCTGGGATCGGGATCGTAGCGCTGACTGAGGCCATGACCGCTCGCCTAGACGTCGACGGCGTCGTCATCGCAGCGGTGCAGCCGGGCTCGCCTGCAGCCCGTGCCGGTCTGGAGGGTATCGACCAGCGGGCCGGTAGGCTTGGCGACGTGATCACCCATGCCGAGGGCAAGCAGGTACAGAGTGTCGTCGACCTCGCAGCCATCCTAGACGAGGTCGGCATCGGCAACGAGGCGACGCTGAAGGTGCGGCGCGGCAGGAGTACGCGCAGGGTACAGGTGACGGTCGTCAACATCTCCGCCCCCGCCTAGCGTCCAAGGGAAGCATCAACTCTGACCTAAAACGCGGTAACAACCGCAACGGACCGGCGCCTGGGCACGGCTGGCTAATCCGCTTCCGCTTGGCAACGGAGAGACGGAGTAGATACTGGCGCTGGTGCACACAGCGCGCCGGTGGCCGCCCGGTCGACTCGAGCCGGAAGATGGCTGCCCCATCAGAGCTGACATCTCACCCTGAGCGTGCAGATTGGCCCAAGACAGACGGCTTGATATGCATGTGCGCATCACAAGTCTATCCGCACACCTTACGCTGCCTTCCCTCCCCGAGCTTCAGCACCATCACCGTCAACGCCGGCAGCAGCGTCAGCGTGACGATGGCGGCGCCGAGGATGCCGAACAGCACGATGGCACCGACCCCCCGATAGAGCTCGGCCCCGGCGCCAGGCAGGAACACCAGCGGCGAGAGGCCGGCGATGGTGGTGATCGCCGACATCGTAATCGGCCGCAGCCGTGCCTCGACCGCTTCGCGCACCGCCGCCACCGGCTCCTGGCCCTCATCGTGCGCGTTGCTCATGGCCCGGTGAAC
>NZ_JAYESN010000217.1:0-5264 GCF_034860625.1 Lamprobacter sp. | reverse complement strand
CCAGAGAAAACAACCCTGGAAAGACTAAAAATCCGATCAGGGCGCGCGTTGGTACAAGTAACCGCTAAACGATCTCGATCCCACAACCAGCCTGAAGGAGAACGCAACATGGCCATCATCAACGGCAGACGCATCGACCCACGCAGCATCGGCAGTGGTGTCAAGGGCAGCGAATTGGCGGGCTACGCTAGGCCGGGCCAGGGCCGTAGGGCGATCCTGGAGTCCAATGGGCGGGTGGAAACCATTCAGCGGGGCAAGACCTATCAGCCTCGGGAACTGGTGGACAAGTACGGCCGGGGCGCAAAGATCACCACCATGCCGGACCGCTCCAAGGGACACGGCTTTGGCGGACGACGCTCCGCACAGTCCAAGCGCATCGTCACCGAGCAGGTGATTGATGTTGCCGAGCATCTGTTCAAGCAGGGCGTCGATTTCGATGAAGACGATGCGCATTGGATGGTCGTGCCTAACTTCCGTCTGCCCGAGCGTTGGCACAGGATTGCTGAACGCACGCCATTGATGATCGCCTTCCCCAATGAGTACCCCGGCCTACCGCCGATCGGCTTCTACCTCATGGCAGACATTCCCTGCTCGCCGGATGGGCATTTCTTCGATGGCGTTGGGCACGGTGCCTGGGAAGAGCCGATTCGCAACGGCTGGAAGTGGTATTGCACTTACATCCACAACGGTGCCTGGAAACCGGCGCGAAACTGGCGCGAGGGTGACAACCTCTACACCTATCTTCATCTGGTCAAGGAAGTGCTGGGGAACTGAGACATGACATCGACGCGCATCCGCTTTTCCCAAGGGGCATTTGCCCACCTGCGTCAGCGTCTGCTGGCCGACCCTAGCCGGGAGGCCTTCGGCCTGTTGTTTGGTCAACGCGAGGACGCTGGCGACACGACCATTATCCGCGTCGTCGCGAGCCACTTCCCTATGCCCGAGGATTATGAGAGTCGCAGCCTCGCCCACCTGCGCCTGCGGCGCGAATACATCTACGACCGCCTGGTCGACATGCAGAAACAAGGGGAAGCCGACACCTTGATCGATGTGCATACCCATCCGTTTTGCGCTGGCGGTGTTCAGTTTTCCGCCCATGACGATGCTGATGAACGGGCTTTTCACCATTGGCTCACCGAGATCCTTGATCTGCATTACGCAAGCCTTGTGCTCAGCCGTTCCGATTATGCGGCACGTCTCTGGGAACGCCATGAGGATAGGTCAACACCTCGCCCAGCGCGGGTTGACACACAGACAGCCCTGGAGCAATGGCCCAACGCCGATCAGGTGCGCGAGACGTCAAAGCATGACGACGCGGCCATGCATCCGCACACGGGCTTTCTTGCCCGCAGCGTGCTGGCACTCGGCCTCGATGTCCTGCGCCAGATTGTTCATGAACAGACCATCGCCGTGGTTGGCGTCGGCGGTCTGGGCTCCATCATCGCCGAACACCTGATCCATAATGGTTTCCACCAGCTCCACCTCATCGACCACGACCGGATCGAGATCACCAACCTCAACCGCATCGTGGGGGCCAGCCTTCAGGACGCACAACAGGAGCGGCTCAAGGTCGACGCCGTGCGCGATCATCTGCTGCGCATCAACCCCGAGGCCCGCATCACCGCCCATGCCAACGGCGTCGAGGAGCCGGAGCTGTTATCGGCGCTGGCCAACTGCGACTGGATCATGCTGGCGACGGACAATCACGCCAGTCGCTTCAAAGCCCAAGAGATTGCCCTGCGCTTTGGCATCCCGCTCATCTCCGCCGGCGTCAATATCAGCGTCGATGATGGTCGCATCACCGACATGAGCGGCGAGGTCATCACGGCACGCTGGGGCGATCGCCTCTGCCTGAATTGCCTGGGGCGCATCGCGCCAACCCGTATCGCCGCCGAAACCATCCCTGGCCTCAGCGACGTCCTTTCGCAACGGGGCTACGTCAGCGGCCAGGACGTCAAGGAACCGGCGGTGAAAACGCTCAACACCATGCTCGCAACCCTGGCCATCGACACCCTGCTGAACCAATTCACCGGCCGCCAGACCCAGGCTCCGATCCTGGTTTACGAAAACAACCAAAGTCCCTGCATCTATCCTGACCACGACAGCGTGGAGCAGCGGCCAAAGACCTGCTTCCACTGTGGCTGACCGCCGTCACGAGAGACAAAGGGAGAGAGCATCATGAACCCCAGCCATCCACCACTCCGTCGTCGCAATCCAGTGGCCAAGGCCTTACCTCGCCTGCGCGGTGGACCACACCGCAGCAAGCCGACTCGTGCGGACCTCAAACGGGATCTGCGTCGGCATCTGGTTGAGGGGCGAGACCCGCCGGAGCGGTTTGGCGACAACGCACCGAACCGCCCATAACCGCCGCCTCAGCCACCGCTACCCGTTCAGATCCCTCGCTCCTCTCCGCCCCAAGTTGCCCGAACCCGGCTGCAGCGGCTATCCTCAGACGCTTATCCGCGCACGCTCGTCCTCGTCTGACAGGCTCGCCACTTTCTCCATGCGAGCGGCAGAACGTGCTCAATTCGCGGTGATGATATGTCAACTCGCGGACGATCTCGCTTCAGGCGCTGAATCTCCGCGATACCAAGCAGGTGCGAGATGTCGGCGAGTCAAGATGACCCCAAGGTGCGTAATGCGCGCGATCTGGTTGAGCGCATCCTGGGCCATCCGCAGGGTGGGATCAAGGTCCTGCTGAAACTGGCCGAGGGACAAGAAACCGAATGGCTGGAGTTTAAGGCGGCACTGTATCCCGAGGGCGGGCAGTTCAAGGACGGAGAAAAAGCGGACGACTACCATTGGCATGTCGCCAAAGCTGCAGTTGCTTTAGCCAATATGGCGGGCGGCGCGGTGATACTCGGCCTGGATGACAACCTGCAACCGGTTGGGCTGGCCGCCAGCGACCCCAAAGGCACCTTGACCACCAAAGGCCGCGAGGCCTTCAATCGCGATATCCTGCTACCTGCCGTCGCTGGCGGTCAGTGGAAGACTGGACGCAGCGGTACCATCCGCCTTGATGGCAGCCTGGCGAGTCAGATTGAAATCCTTAATGCTGACTACCACGCTCATCCTTTGGCGGTGATCCTGGTGACCCCGATGCCTGAGGATGAGTTGCTCGAAGTGCACGAACTGCGCAACCAAGAGCGGCGGTTCATTCCCGTGCGCGTGCCCGGTGCCGTCGGTCAGGTGCGCGATCTTCATGGCCGCAAGGAGCAGCGCAACTACGAACGCACACGCGAAAATCAACTGCGCGGGGATCGCTATGCGCAACTCTGGCAAAGATTTCTCGCCTCCCGCCCAACCGAAACGACCGCGACTCCAGCGAATTTGATTGATGAGGGCGTTGAACAAGCTCTGTCAGCGTATAGCGTTGGCTTCGTCAAGGAATGGCGCTTTTTGCGCGACTTATTCACGCCACTGGATCTTGAGGAACGTGACACCGGCGCTGTCCCCGTCCATGCTCGCGAGTTTGTACCGGAAGCCGAGGAATGGCGCGATCTGTTCGCCTCCGATGATCCCTGGGAGAACGACGATCCGGGTACGGACGATGAAGATGACATTGAGGACGAAGGCACTGAACCGACACAAAACCCGTTGCGGAAGGGAAGCGTCTTCGATTTATTGGCCCAGGAAACGCGAGCCATTCTGCTCGGCGAACCGGGTGCCGGCAAGAGCACCTGTCTACTGCGCCTCGCATTGCACCACGCCGAAGCCTACCACGATGGCGCGACTGTCGCGCTCTTCGTACCGCTGCGGCTTTATACCGACGATGGTTTGAAAGCGCTCATCGCACGACGATGTCACCAATCCTGGCCGATCACGGAAGCGCTAATCCAGGCGGGCCGTTTAGAACTCCTCCTCGACGCCGTCAACGAGTGCCCGCGTCATTTGCAGGAACGTTGTTGCCAGGACATCAAGGCGCTGCTCGACACTTACACCGATCTTCCCGTCCTGATAACCGCTCGCAATCTCAGCTATCGCTGCGAGTTGCGCTTGCCAACCTTCATCGTGCGGCCGCTCGATGCCGAGCAGCAGCAACGGTTCTTGACGGCCTACTTGCGCGGTGATGCCGCGCGTGCCGGCGCACTGCTCGAACAGATTCAGAATCAACCCGGCGGAACACTGATCGCGAGCAGCCCATACCTGTTGCGCACCGTTGTTGCGGTCAGTCGCCGTCAGGGCGAACTGCCGCAAGGGCGGGCGCTGCTCTATCGGCGCTTCTTCGAGGTCTGGTATGAACGCGAAGAGAGCAAAGAATTCGAAACCGGAACTCGCCTGCGTTGGAGTTTTTCCCGAACGCTGGAAGCCTTAACCAATCTGGCACTGGCCGCGCGTCAGATTGGTCGCGTTGAAATGGATCGCACTTGGGCGGAGCGCACTCTACATCCTCTGTTGGCTCATGATACGGCACCCTTTTTAGAACGCGTCGCCCAAGGTTTGCTGTTCCAGTTCGATGTAGAACAGAACAGCTTAAGTTTTAGTCATGAAAGCATTCAAGAATATCTAGCCGCCGAGGCTCTCATACGCCAGCCCAATGCCCTTGCTGATGTGCCAGGGGATGATTCGTCAAACTGGCAAATGCCTTTAGCCTACGCTTTTGAACTTTCTCCGGATCTGCCTGCTTTGTTGATTGAAGAGGCATGGTGTCGTGAGCCGCTGCTTGTTTCTGTTGCACTACGTGACACACAACTATTACCCTCGTTACCAATTCCCGATGACGGCAATCCATGGCTTACCGGTGTGTTGCGCACACTTCATGGTGACTCTTGTGCCGCTGAATCTGAGCGAATCGCCCGCGATTTGCTTTATCCTCCTGTCCACACACTTCCGACTATATTATCCAAAATGCTGACTAGTCAAGCATTTTGGTATGCTGGATTAACACACAAAAACGGCATACGAAGACTGGAACGACTCAGTAAATTAATCACTGAGTGCGAAGAACCGTGGTTGGATATTTTACCTCTAGCATGCAAAGGCAATGAATTATGGAAAACGTCATTAAGCTCGACACATGCTAATTTTTTGCAATGCGTTGAAACAACAAGCACGGATTGCAATTTACATGACCTAACAATACCCCAAATATCTTATTTGCGCCGTAACGATTTATTACGTAAAAGCAAAATTGACGACATTTTAAAACATAAAATTGTCCATGAGGCAAACTCGCTACAACTTCTAAGTACCTCAATACAATAGATTGTAATTTTATTTTTAGATTTTCTTCATTTCTCATAATAATAAAAAGAGTAATCTTA
>NZ_JAYESN010000216.1:0-5311 GCF_034860625.1 Lamprobacter sp. | reverse complement strand
GAGCTGCCAATTCCCCGCCTAAAGATGGCCGCTAGCGAACAGAGAACAATGATGGAAAGCCGGCGGCGAGACGAGATCGTCGTCGCCTCCACCTCCACCTCTCAGGATAACGCCCGAGTGTTGATCAGGGTTCTATCATCCTTGAGTCCGACACCGCTGAGTCCCTGGAGAAAAGCGCCCGCGATGAGCCCTGTGAGCAGTTGGGCGGCCTCGGCGTAGGCGAGACCGCCGGCACGAATATTGGAGATGCAGTTGCGCTCGGCATCGGTTCGGCCAGGCCGCGGCTGGTAGGTGAGATAGATGCCCATACTGTCGGCGGCGCTCAGGCCGGGCCGCTCGCCGATCAAGATCACCGAAAGGCGCGCGCGCAAGGCTGCGCCAATCTCATCCGCCAAGGCGACCCGTGCCTGACTGGCCACCACCATCGTGGCCAGACACCAGCCTTGGGAGTTGGCTAGCGGCAGCCAGGCGTCAAGAAACGGCACAGCGTTGTCATGGATCGCACGCGCGGACAGACCGTCAGCAAAGATCACCGCCACGTCAGGCGCAAAAGTGCGACTGGATGCAAGGTCTGGGTCTGCCGCATCCGTTGCAGACTTTGGCGACGCCTGCGACTGCCTGTGGGTCTGAAGCGCAGCACGACCCGCGGAGCTCAGTCGCCGCCCCAAATCAGGACGCTGAAGATAGCAGGCCCTGTCCAGAGCGGCACTCTGCAGCGCGATGCAGTCAAGACCGCGCACGCGAAGCGCCTGCTCGATGGCAGGAACATCGAAAGGCAGATGCACCGCATCGCGGGCGCGTGCGTGGTCCCGATCGAACGCCAACAGATCAAGGGTACTGAGACTGCTGCCGCTGCGTGCTAAGCCGATGCGTGCCGCAGTGAGATCAGCCAGCGTGCGCAGATCATCTGGACAGCCGAGTCTCGGCAATGTCGCTAATCGCGTCATGGATGCTCGTCTCCGGCCTGGTGTGCGAGTGCCTGCAGCAGCGGGGCGGGAAGCCCCGGTGGGGCCAGACGCCCATGCGAATCGGTGATGCCGATGCGGGCGAGCCAGGCCTCGAACTCGGGCGCAGGATGCCGATTCAACACCTGGCGCAGATAGTTGGCGTCGTGAAACGACGTGCTCTGGTAATTCAGCATGATGTCGTCGGCACCAGGCACTCCCATGATGAAATTGACCCCCGCGACGCCGAGCAGGGTGAGCAGATTGTCCATGTCATTCTGATCGGCCTCGGCGTGGTTGGTGTAGCAGATGTCGCAGCCCATGGGCACACCCAGGAGCTTGCCGCAACAGTGATCTTCGAGTCCGGCACGAATGATCTGCTTGCCGTCGTAGAGGTACTCGGGGCCGATGAAGCCGACCACCGTATTGACCAGCAATGGCTCGAACCGTCGCGCGACACCATAGGCACGCGCTTCCAGGGTTTGCTGATCGATGTTGTGATGCGCATTGGCTGACAGGGCACTGCCCTGCCCGGTCTCGAAGTACATCAGGTTGTCACCGATGCTGCCGCGGCCAAGCGCCCGGCCCGCGTCGAGCGCCTCCTGCAACAGAGCGAGATTGATGCCAAAGCTGTCGTTTGCACCCTCGGTGCCGGCAATCGACTGAAACACCAGATCAACCTGCGCACCCCGCTCAATGGCCAGCAAGGTATTGGTGAGATGCGCCAGCACGCAGGACTGCACCGGCATCTCGAAGCGCAGCCTGAGCTCGTCGAGCAACTGCAGTAGATGGATCGCCGTCTGTACATTGTCTGTGGCCGGGTTGATGCCGATCACCGCATCGCCCGAGCCGTTCAGCAGCCCATCCAGGATGGACGCGGCGATACCAGTCACATCGTCGGTTGGATGGTTGGGCTGCAACCGAGTCGACAACCGGCCCGGCAGCCCGATACTGGTGCGAAAGCGCGTCACCACCGAGGTCTTGGACGCGACTAGGATCAGATCCTGATTGCGCATCAGTTTTGATACAGCAGCGACCATCTCCGGTGTCAAACCTGGCGCCAGCGCCGACAGGCAAGCCGTATCGGTCTCGTAGGCCAGCAGCCAGTCACGGAACTCGCCGACCGTCATGGATGCCACCGGCTGGAATGCGACGGCATCCTGGGTATCCAGGATCAGGCGCGTGACCGCGTCGGACTCGTAGGGGATGATCGCCTCGTTCAGAAAGGTGCTCAGTGGGAGATCAGCGAGTGCGTAACGTGCGGCAATGCGCTCTTCTTCGCTGCGGGCTGCAACCCCAGCCAGGCCATCACCGGACTTGAGTGGGCTCGCCTTGGCCAGTAGATCGCCCAGTCCCTCGAAACGATAGCTCGTGGCACCAAGGCGTGCGCGATAGGTCGCCATGCCGCGACTCCAGTAGCTTGTTGCAAAGGACGCTGCCGGTCAGGCGACATCAGCGGTCGCCGCGGAACTGAGCGCCTCGAGGAGGCCGCGGCCTCCGAGAGGCCGGCCGCAGCAAAGCGGTAGCCTTTTTAGCCGCCGTTCTTGACCTTCTGGAAGCTGTGCTTCTCATGCACCATCATGGCCGCGATCACACCAACCGTTACTAGGACCGAGAGCAGGAACAGCAGGACCAACATGGCCGGACTATCCGCAAAGGTGAAGTAGGCGCTCGCCCCTTCCCAACTGGTGATCGGACTCGAATTCATGACGTGATCTCCTGATGATTAACCTTGAGCGGGCGCTTCATTTGCCGGTTGGCAAGACGCCCTGCACATCAGATGAAGGGCATCAGCCCTGAATCGGCGGCATCGCCGCACCGTGCGGGATCGCTGGCGGACCGGAGGATTCTGGATAGGCGCGGGATGGGATCTCGGTGATATCAAGCCCAGCCTCTTCTGCTTCCGCCGGCACCCGCAAGAGACCGATCGACTTCAACAGCAACGACACCAGATAGCCTGGGATAAAGCCGAGCGCTGCCATCACTAACGCCCCCACGAGCTGTCCGCCTAGACTGATCGCGGGACCATCAACATTCGGGTAGCCGCTCGCGAAGAGTCCCACCGAGAGCACACCGATAAGACCACCAACGCCGTGCACACTAAAGGCGCCGACCGCATCGTCGAGACGGAACTTCTGCAGCAGCTTGTCCGCATAAGCGATCACGACGCCGCCGATAAAGCCGATCAGGAAGGCCAGCGGCGGGTAATAGAGGTCGATCCCGGAGGCTGCAGCGATAATGCCCGCCAGACCACCCGACATCATCCAGAACGGATCACGGGTAATCAGATAAGCACCGATGATGCCGCCTGCAAAGCCCATCAAGATATTGAATGCAAACGACGATAGCGTGGCCGGCGTGTTGTAGATCGTCACCCATTGATCGCCGGTGGTGTAGATGATGCAGCCGCCGATGAAGCCGAAGAAGCCGACAATGATCAGCATCAAGCCGATCAGCGACATCGGCGTGCTATGTCCAACAATGGGCAGTGTGGTCCCGTCTGGCGCAAAGCGGCCGATGCGCGGGCCAAGATTGATCAACACGCCGAGGGTGAAGAAGCCGGCCACCATATGCACAACGCCTGCGGCGCCGGTATCGTGGTAGCCAAGCTTCAGCGTCAACCAACCCTCGGGATGCCAACCCCAGGCAGCGCCCAGTATCCACACCGCCGAGCCCAGCAACACCGCCAAGATCAGAAAAGCCGACAGCCGGATGCGCTCGATCACCGCGCCCGACATAATCGAAGCTGTCGTCGCCGCAAACAGCGTGAAGGCGGCCCAGAAGACGCCGGTCGCGTTATCCGTCAGGTTCGGACCCATCGACTCGCCCCAAGGGATTCCCCCGGCTGCGTCATCCAAGCGGAGGCTGAATCCATCCGGGAAGCCGAGATAGATGAACCAGCCAAAAAAGAAGAAGGTCGGGATCACGAAGGCGAAGGCGAGGATATTTTTCACGCCCGACGCGAGCGTGTTCTTCAGACGCGAGGCGCCCATCTCGTAGGCGAGGAAGCCGACATGGATCAAGACCATCACGGCGGTGCACCACCAGTAGTAGACCTCCATGTTGACCGTCCCTGACATCTCGATCATCGATTTCAGCTGTTCAAGCTCTTCTGCACTCATCAGCATGCGCCCTCGGTTCGGTTTAGACAGCGGAGGTGAAACAACCGATCGCTCGGCCAGCGATCAGATCGCGACCGGAAGCTGCGAGAAGATCCTACATCTAGGATCCCCAGCATCTTCGACCAGCGATTCACTGCAAGGCAGATTTTTTTCTTTCAAAGAACATGCCAGAAACTGATTCACCAACCGAAATCAGGTGTCAGTGGTGTGCCTGCAGCTTGAGCCCAGATCGGTGCAGGCAAGTCAAAGTCGCCGGTATCCCTGATGAAGAGCCAGCAAACATTGTGCTCGGTGTCGACAGGCGCCAGGTCAGCGCCGATCGCAATCCGCTTCAGGATTCATCCGCATAGGTAATCACCGACAGCATCCGAATCGGCACCTCGATCAGGCGCTCCGGGCCATGGGGGATCTGGCCATCGAAGGTAAGGCTGTCACCGGGACCCATGCCGAAGACCTGGTTGCCGTGCCGGTATTCGATGAGCCCCTCGAGGAGATGAATAAACTCGGTGCCTGGATGGGAGAAGCTCGGGAAGACCTCACTCGCATCATCCATGGTCACCAGGAAAGGCTCGAACAACTTACGCGGCCCTTGCTTGTAACTGAGCAGGTGGTAGGTGTGGCCCTTGTCGGTACCGCGCCGCACCACCTCCAGCCCCTCACCGCTGCGGATGAGTTGAGCATGGCCATCGGCCCGATCAAAATCCGCGAACAGCTTTGATAGCGGCATGCCGAGGGTATCGCAGAGCCGGCTCAGGGTATCGAGACTGGTGGAGACCTGGGCATTCTCGATCTTACTCACCATGCCCTGGCTAATCCCCGAGATCCGCGACACGTCGGCGATCTTGAGTCCCTGACTGACGCGTTCGCGCTTGACCTGCAACGCAATGTGCTGTTCGAGCCGCAGCCTTGGCGCTGACTTGGCTCCTGACCCAGTCAGCACGAGCGTCTCGCTGATCGACGGCTCGCCGACCGGACCCTCATGAACAGGGCCGCCCTCCGGTTGGCGGCGCTTCCGACCTCTGGTGTCACTCAACGCCTCGTTCCTCTTGCCGCCGTTCCGGCCCATCGCCCAAAATCAGTGCAGGAAAATAATTTTCGCACCAGTAAAGATCACCCACCGAGTCAGCCACTCAGCAGTAGGGGCTGGACCGCAGAGGCACGAGCCCGACCGAACTCATCGATGAACCCCACGGGGGACGTCCAGATGATTGCCAAAAACAGCATGAGCAACACATCGCTGCAGCA
>NZ_JAYESN010000215.1:0-5324 GCF_034860625.1 Lamprobacter sp. | reverse complement strand
TACAGGTTTCATGGAGACACTTAACGATCAGTCGGTCGTTCGACTCGGTGATCAAGAGATCGCGGTCGTTTGCCTCTTGGTGCTCTGCAGGACAGTGACCGACGTAGCCGCCGAGTCCTTGCCAAGCATTTGGGTCGTAGCGCATTGCGCTCAGCTCTTCATGCTGAGCGACGAGGCGACTGAGTCGGTTGACATTGGTTGCTGGTGTTGGAGTTTCGGGTGTGTCTTCGGATGGTGTGCGTTGGCGCAGTTGCGTAGGGGTGTAGGCGTGCGCTCGAAGATAGTGTTCGAGATCGTGCGGTAATAACGCAATCGGGTGATCTGAGAGGCTGTAGGTTTTTCCATCGCTGTGTCGCCGTCCAAGCAGCGCGACATTCTCTTGGTAGAAGACCTCATAGCCGTCGTTTTCGAGCGATTGTTTCTTCGACCTCTTGGGGAGTTGACCGTTGAAGCGGTAGAACAGCTTGCCTTTCTTCTCGCCACGGAGAGCCGCGTCGAAGTTGTACGCTTCTCTGTGTGCAACGGCCTGGCAAACCAGCGTCGGTTCGATCAGTGCGCGGAGTTCGTTGGGTAGTCGATCGGGGTGATCAAGGTCTAGAGCGATGATGCCGACGTCTTGGCCGGTACTGGTGCCGAATGAATCGTAGGCTGTGAAGTCGGTTGTTGAGGGGGAGTAGCGTGATTTGCGTGATGCGCCTTTTGGTGTCTTGTTACCGCCCCAGAGCGGGACCGGCGCGAGTCCTTTGGCTTGTAACTCAGCCGCTCGGCGGTTCTGCCCGAAGTGTTTTAGTCGGGTGAGTGTTCGATAGCGCTCGTTCGCGGTTTGGATGTACCAGTCGCGATCAAGATCGTCTGGGATGCCGTCGAGGACGGGGAGAGGTCGGCAATTCTCGGAACCTGGTAGCTGACTCGAAGGTCCGTCTTTTTTGAGAACCCTGATGGCGTCACCGCTGGTCGATTTGTAGAATCGTGTGAGCTTACCAAGACGCTGTCCGCGCCACTCGAGGATTCCTTTGGGCGTCCTTCCGACCTTGAGGAAGGCGGTGATGTCGTCGCAGGTATTGATGGTGTCTGCGATCGGCACCCCCTTGGTAAGTCGTTGGCTAATTGCTTGCGCGATGATCGCGTTATCCGGGTTTTTCCGCAGCGAGTGTCCCTGACTGAACTCGCCTCCAGACTTGACCTTACCTTCCTGGGTAACAAGGATGTAGTTGTTGACGTCTTTCTGCGCAAAGCATCGGAGTTCGGTGTGATCGAGCTGGTAACCCGTTTTTGACTCCCAGTCATCGGTGACTTGTCGGAAACACTCATCGTCGGACACCGCTACTACAAGCCCGTCAGTGTTCGCTGAGAGGACGTTCGCACAGCCCGTCTGTGCTAAACGCTCAATGAGCCATAGGAGCGCGAGTTGTCCGGTGAGCACCACCTGCAATTGTTGCTGGAGGTCGAGCCAGGGTGAGTACCAGCTGCCGAGCTTGCCGTACACGCTGTTGATGACGATCTTGAGCGCGTTGGCGGTTTGGGTGTCACCTTCACGCTTCGCGGCAAGCCGCCGGTCAACCAGGTTTCCGAAGATTTCGAGGAAGACCTCGGCGTCCATGTGCTGAGGCGCGAGCGCTTGGTTCAGGATCGTCGCTGGATAGTAGCTCGTGACATCAATGTGTAAGATGGCGCGCTGGTCGTCGGCGTACCAGCTTCCAGGTCCGTCTGTTGAATGGAGTCCGCCGGTGCCCGTGGTGTAGCTGCGGTCCCCGATCGTAATAGGGTCTCGGTATGGTGAGTTCGATTTTCCGGGTAGCGAAAAGGTCGTTTCGCCATTCTGCTCTTTGCGCTCTAACAGCGTCACCATCTCAGACCAACGCTCAGCGAGTTTCGCCGTGATGGTTTCGCAGGAGATATGCTCGGCCCAAGAGGGTTGTTGAAACTGAACAGTACCCCGGTTGTTCTGCTGAGCCATGCGGATCAGCTCTTTCTTGCCGATCCCAGTCGCTTTCTGGTATTCAGAAACCATGACTCTGTCGCCGATCTGGGCGTCTGAAGCAGAGCGTAAATCAACCCCGTACTTGTTAGAAAGTAGCTGCCGGAGCGCGAGCGGTTGACTCATCTCCTTGTATAACAGGGCGGTGATATTCAGGTCGTGGATGTTGTAAGCGCGGGTCGTCGTGATCTCGTCGCTTGAGAGTTCGGCTCCTGGGGTATAGGGCAGTTCTTCCAGGTGTGGATACCCTAGGCGGACACCCATCTGCTTGAGGCCGGTTTTAGGACTGCAGAGCGGCATCAGGTCGATGCCTTCGACCTTGGGTTGCTGGTAGGGCGCGCGTCGACCGTTGACAAGCTGGTTCGAGAGCCTGTTCAGGGCTTCGAGCGATTCTCCCTGCAGAAAGGCGTGCAGCATATAGCCGTCGTAGCCATTCCAGTTGAAGCCGACCAGCAGCTGATTGTTGACGTAGTGGTCGACCTGGTCGCGGTCGTTGTACTCAAACTGCTTGATGTTGCCGTCGGGTTCTTGGAAGCCGACGAGGAAATAATTAGCGGCGATTTCGATGTCGCAGATGGTCCCTTTACCAATCGTATAGGTGTTCATTTGTCTCTCCAGAGGAAGATGATTTGCTGGAGCGGCGAACCATGATCAGCTATACTGATGTTGCTACACGTCAGTTGGCCGGTTGTTCCGCAGATCCTGATGGCGATGTGGCAGGAGGGTCCGTACTGCGGGCTCTCCTGCCAGTTGTTTCAGTGTTTATGTGTTGTTCTGGTTGATTTATTCCTCTTTGAGCGCGGACAACCCGACGCGCGTTTGGCACAGGTTGAGGCTGGAAAGCGACGGGTAGTCGCTCACCAAAGCCCTACGTGGTTGATGTAGAGTAAAGCTGAGCGAACTCTCTGTATCGGGTGCTTTTTTTTGCAGATGTAATGGCTCTTCCCAAGCCTGGTTTCCTCCTCACTTGTCCCCACTCGGGGGCTCGCATCTCAGCACGTCGCATGCCAGCAAAGGTGTTTGCGCTTGGTCTGCTGGCGCCTCGGAAATGCTGATCTGACGCGCCGGTCGTAGAGCCTGGGTACCTGGATCAGCCCCTGGCGGTTGGTCGCCGGCCGATGCTCTCTCTGGTGTCGGAAGCGCGGATTGATGGGTCTCTTCCGACGCGCGCGCCTCTCGATCCCAGGGCACCGAGCCCGACGCCGAATCCGCTGCTAAGAGCAGCGAATCGTGGCTCAGATGCGCATAGCGCTGCGTGGTCTTGACCTGCGTGTGGCCGAGCAGCTTCTGTACCTCGTAGAGCGAATGGCCTTGATTGATCACGAAGCTGGCAAAGCTATGGCGCAGATCATGGATGCGCACGTCGCCAAGACCCGCCTGACAGCGGGCGGTGTTCCAGGAGTTGAAGATAGTCAAGAAGGGTTTGCCGGTCTTGGGATTGGGGAAGAGGTAGGCATTCCCGTCGATCCGGGGTAGCTTGGCCAGCAGCGATAACATGCCCTGCGAGAGCGGCACATGACGAGTCTTGCCGGTCTTGTTGAACTCGATACGCCAGCGGCGCTGCTCGAGGTCGATATCCACCCACTGGGCAGTAAGCACCTCGCGCTTGCGCGCCCCAGTGAGCAGCAGCATGGCGATGATGTAGGTCAGGAGCGGGTTCTGCGAAGCTTCTAGGGCTCGGAACAAGCGACGCCCTTCGTCTTCCTTCAAATAGCGCTCACGCTGGTTGTTCTCAGGATAGAGTTCGATCCCAGCCGTTGGATTACGGCTCAGGCCCGCGACCTCCCACTTCAGCGCGCAGTTGAAGACATACCGGCACAGGATGATCACCCGATTGGTCGAGCCCGGCTTGTGACTTGCCCGGTGATGGCTGAACACCTCAATGAGATGGTGACGCTTGATCTCGTCGAGATGGAGCTTGCCGAGCGTGGGCAGCACATGGTTGCGCAACAACAGGCACTCGTCGGTGTCCCAACTGCGCTTGTAGCCCTTTACATGCGGCATGTACGCTGACGCGATGAACGCCGCTAGGGTCGGCACGTCGCGCAGCGTGCGCCGCTGCTCAAAGGGGTCATTACCCATCGCCAGCTTCGCTAGGGCTTCCTGCGCGAGCTGCCGCGCCTCGCTGAGCTTCAGGCTGGCCGCACTGCCAAGCTTGCGCTCGACCTGCTTAGCGCGGGAGTCGCGATAGCGCAGGTAGTAAGCCTTGTGGCCCGAGGCGAGTACCTTGAGCGACAAGCCCACCACCTTCTCGTCGTAGTAGTCCGTCCGTGTCTTTTCTGGCGGACAGACAGCGTTATGCTGGATAAAGTGCTGCGTGAGGTTCACAGAGGGCATCTAATTCTCCTGGATGTGGGATATTGGTCTTCGATACGTCACAAAAGTTAGCATCGATAGCTTCAGTAATCTTATAGTCTCAAAAAATACGAGATGCAAGCATTTATGTCCGATGAAGCACGTTTAGCCATCGCCATGCGCATGGCTCGAGCTGTCGCCCAGATGACGCAGGAGGAGTTGGCGACCGCGCTGCAGGTGAGCAAAGCGGTGATCGCGCGCAACGAGAATTCCGAGATGGTAATGCGGGCCGATACGCTGGTGCGCTTGATCTACCTGATGCGCGCGCGCCAGATCGAGATTGACCTCTTCAGCACACCGGATACCGTCAAGATTTCCGCCACTGGCCCCTGGCTCGACGCCGCCGCCATGCGCGCCGCCCGTGCTGCTCTGGCTCTCAATCAGCAGGAGTTCGCCGATCGGATCGGACTAACGAAGCCGGTCGTGACCCGTGGTGAACGACCCAAAGGCAACATGCGCGCGGAGACGATGCTCACCCTGTTCGAGGCGATGGCAGAGGAGGGCATCGAGCTGGACTGGTCACTCAAGTCTCAAACATTGAACATCATCGTCAATCGCAAGGCCGTAGCCGCCATCGAAGCCATGACGAAGGCCAAGGCCACAGCCAAGGGCACAGCCAAGGGCAAGGCCAAGGGCAAGGCCAAGGGCACAGTCACGGCATCCGGCAAGCAAACGGGCGAAACGCTGAGCAATCCTGCCATAGAGGATCAGGGTGACAAAAAAGATCAATATGTCACCGACTAGAAACTATTGTGACATCTCGGTCGAGATCCATATCGACCGTCACGCAAGTGGAAATGTGGTGGAAAAACTGCGAAAGACTGAAATCTAGGAAAAACAGTTGGTTATGCTAAACAGGCGGCCTGGGTGGGTAGACCCACTGCCGGGCAGAAGTGGAAATATGGTGAAAAACTCCAGAATGGGGTTTTCGGGAGGTTGGAAAGCTTAATGGAATCAGTCGGTTGTGAGAAGCCAAGACTAGGACGCTCAC
>NZ_JAYESN010000214.1:0-5336 GCF_034860625.1 Lamprobacter sp. | reverse complement strand
AACGCTGCTTGGTCCGCGGGTGGCCTGGATCTTGGTGTTCCCGCTGGCGTACCTGTTCTTTGCGGTGCCGTTTGGCGATTTCCTGATTGAGCCGATGATGGGCTATACCGCCCATCTCTCGGTGTTGCTGCTCAAGCTGACTGGCGTTCCGGTCTACATGGATGGCTATTACATAAGTATTCCAGAAGCGGATTTCGTTGTTGTCGAGGCCTGTAGCGGAGTGCGTTATTTAATTGCCTCAGTCGCGCTCGGGTTGGTTTATGCCTATCTCAACTATGACAGCCTTTGGCGTCGTCTTGCGTTCATGGTCTTGGCCGTCGTTTTGCCGATCCTGGCAAATGTCTTGAGGGTCTATACAATCATCATGACCGCTCATGTTACGAATGGGCAGATCACACTTGCCGGTCATGGCCACATCGTCGTCGGTTGGGTGTTTTTCGGTGTGGTGATGTTCTTGATGTTTTGGCTGGGCTCGTTTTGGGCCGATCGACACGGCCTCTCTGGCGACCGCACTGCGGATAGGGAAGCGATGGCCCTGCTGGCGCCTTCCCTCCCGGTTAATGCTGCGAACTTGGCGCTGACCCTGCTTGCCTTGGTGGCGATGCTCGGTTCCGCCCGGGGCGCTGAAGTGCTGCTCCAGCATAACGCTCAAAAAATAACGCTTGAGGCTGCGATCTCGCTGCCGAGGACGTTGCCGGGCTGGCAGGGCCCGGTTGACGTCTCAGCTACCTGGCAGCCCGCTTATGTTGATGCCGATGCCGAACTGGCCGGCCTCTATCGCAATCATGCCGGGGAGGTTGAACTCCACCTTCGGCATTATCGAAATCGAGGCCGAGGCACCGAGCTGGTCTCATGGCGCAACCAGATTCAGGAACGCGATGAGGTCTGGCGTCATTCCAACGAAACGACTCGGCAGGTGAGCGGCGTCGACGGTCGAGATCAGATGGTGAAGGAGGTATTACTGCGCGGCCCCAGTGGTCGCCAGCGTCTGATTTGGTATTGGTACCAGCTTGGCGATCGCGTGACGATTGATCGCGTCGAGGTCAAGCTTCGTGAACTGCTAATGTTGTTAACCGGCGATGGTCGTGGCGCCTTCTTGGTGGCGCTCAGCAGCGAGGGAAATGAGCTCACGCTAGACGCATCGCGGCAACGCCTTAAAGACTTCTTGCGCGTGTTGCCGCAGCCATTGGGTTATCTCGATAACGATGGCTGAATCGCGCCAAGCTCGAACGCCTCCGCTCATCATCCACATCATCCATCGACTTGATGTTGGTGGTCTAGAGAATGGACTGGTCAACCTGATCAACCAGATGCCGGCGGATGTTTACCGACATGCGATCATCTGCATGACTGACTACACCGCGTTCAGCGAGCGCATTCAGCGCGATGATATCGGGCTTTACGCGCTGCATAAGCGCGAGGGCAAGGATCTCGGGGTGCATGTCCGGCTCTGGCGCCTACTCCGGCGGTTGCGGCCTGACATCGTCCATACCCGCAATCTGGCAACCCTGGAAACACAGGTCACAGCGGCATTGGTTGGCATCGGGGCTCGAGTTCATGGTGAACACGGCTGGGATGTCGGTGACACCGACGGCACGAATCTGCGCCATCGTCGCTTGCGGCAACTGGTACGGCCCTTTGTAGGCCAGTACATCGCGTTGTCACGGCATCAGATGGGCTACCTCAATGACTGTATTGGCGTACCGCCCGCTCGGCTCAATCACATCTACAACGGCGTTGATACCCGGCGTTTTCATCCGCCAGCCACGAGCGACGATCGACGCGCGATGCTGCCAGCGGATTTTGTGCGTTCGCTGCTAACGTCGGATAGGTCGTTGCCTGCGGCCCCGCAGGTGCTGATCATCGGCGCCGTCATGCGCATGCAGGTCGTTAAGGCACCCTTAGAGCTAGCGCGGGCCTTCGTGCATCTGCGCGACCTATTGCCGGATGCGTTTTCGCGTTTGCGCTTGCTATTGGTTGGAGAGGGCACCTTGCGTGACGCTGCAGTAGACATCCTGGCAGAGGCCGGCGTGGCCGATCAGGCCTGGCTCCCCGGCGCCCGCGACGATGTGCCCGAGTTGATGCGCGCAATGGACCTGTTCGTGGTGCCCTCGCTGGCTGAGGGCATCTGTAATACCATTCTCGAGGCCATGGCGACTGGGTTGCCGGTGATCGCCACCGACGTTGGCGGTAATCCAGACCTGGTGCAGCCCGGCATCACCGGCAGCCTGGTACCAGCGGCTGATCCCATCGCACTGGCCGAAACCATTGCGCGCTATGCCTCTGATCCCGAGCGCTGCCAGCGTGAAGGCCAGGCCGCCCGCGCCCGCGCCGAGCGCGACTTTAGTCTAACGGCCATGGTGCAGGGCTATCTGCGCGTCTACGACAAGGCGCTGGGCCAAACGCCCTTGGCCCGCGACTAGGAGAAACTTCAGGCATGTGCGGCATTACTGGCATCTTCGATCTGCGCGAGCATCGCCCGATCAATCGCGCGCTGCTCGAAGCCATGAACCAGACCCAATTCCATCGCGGCCCGGACGAGGGCGGCGTGCATCTAGAGCCTGGGGTTGGGCTGGCGCACCGCCGGCTATCGATCATCGACCTCTCCAGCGGCCAACAGCCCCTGTTCAACGAGGACGAGACCGTCGTCGTCACCTACAACGGCGAGATCTACAACTTCCCGGAGCTGACCAAGGAACTGCAGCAGGCGGGTCACCAGTTTCGCACCCACTGCGACACCGAGGTCATCGTCCATGCCTGGGAGGAGTGGGGCGAGGCCTGCGTCGATCGCTTCCGCGGCATGTTTGCTTTTGGCCTCTGGGATCGCAACCGCCAGACCCTGTTCCTGGCCCGCGACCGGCTCGGCATCAAGCCGCTCTATTACAGCCTGCTGCCCAATGACCAGTTCATCTTCGCCTCCGAGCTCAAGGCGCTGATGGCCCATCCTGATCTACCACGCGAATTGGACGCGCAGGCGATCGAAGACTATTTCGCCTACGGCTATGTGCCCGAACCGCGCAGCATCTTTCGCTCGGTGCAGAAGTTGCCGCCGGCGCATCTGCTTAATCTGCGCCATGGCCAGCGCGACTTGCCAGCGCCACGGGCCTACTGGGATGTACCGTTCAGTGCGTTGCCTCGAATCGATGAAGCCGAAGCCGCTGAAGCATTGGTCGACTGCCTGCGCGAGGCGGTCAAGATCCGCCAGATCGCCGAGGTGCCGCTCGGCGCCTTCCTCTCCGGTGGCGTCGATTCCAGCGCAGTGGTCGCCATGATGGCCGGTCTCTCGCCCGACCCAGTCCGCACCTGTTCAATCGCCTTCGCCGACCCGGCCTATGACGAGTCGCGCTATGCCCAGCAAGTGGCGCAGCGCTACCAGACCGATCATTATCAAGAACAGGTCGACAGCGACGATTTCGCCCTCCTAGATCGGTTAGGAGACCTCTACGACGAGCCCTTCGCCGATAGCTCCGCACTGCCGACCTACCGCGTCTGCGAGCTAGCCCGACGCAAGGTGGTGGTCGCGCTGTCCGGCGACGGCGGCGATGAGAATCTCGCTGGTTACCGACGTTACCGGCATCATCAAGCCGAGGAACGATTGCGCCGACCATTACCTTTAGGCCTACGCCGGCCCCTGTTTGGAGCCCTGGGACATTGGTATCCGAAAGCCGATTGGGCACCACGAATCTTCCGGGCCAAGACCACCTTTCAGGCTCTGGCACGCGATTCCGTTGAAGGTTATTTTCAGGGCGTGTCTATCCTGCGCGATGAACTGCGCTCGAAGCTGTTCTCGCCAAATTTCCGACGTGAGCTGCAGGGCTATAACGCCGTCGAGGTGCTGCGCCAACACGCCGCAAGCGCACCGACAGATCACCCGCTATCACTCGTGCAATATCTCGACATGAAGACCTATCTGCCCGGTGACATCCTGACCAAGGTCGACCGTGCCAGCATGGCCCATGCGCTGGAAGTGCGCGTACCCATTCTTGATCATCGGCTTGTCGAATGGATCTCAGGTCTGCCGCCCGATCTCAAGCTGCGTGGAGGCGAGGGGAAATATCTGTTCAAAAAGGCGATGGAGCCCTACTTGCCCAACGATATCCTCTATCGACGCAAGAAAGGCTTCGCCGTTCCTGTCTCGGAATGGTTTAGAGGGCCTTTGCGCGATTCGCTGCGGGAGAAGGTCTTGGGGCAACGTATGGTGGACGTCGGCTTGTTTGACATGGACTATCTGAATCAGCTCGTCAAGCAGCATACCACTGGCCAGCGCGATCATAGTGCACCACTCTGGTCGTTGATCATGTTCGATGCCTTTCTTAGCAGGTAAACATGTTTAAACTAAAACCGATTAATGGTGCTATCCGTGTTGTTAAAGCGATTTTGACGAATCAAGTCGCCCGTTTCGCTCCGGATCTTTACATCCGTCTAACCGGGCAAACAGGCCGAGGTAGCGAGCCTGAGACTGCAAAAGAGGTGGCAGTTTATTTTCGTCAGTGCTTTGATGACTATTTTCAACGCATTGGTGTTGAAAAAGAGCATATTAGCGCATGGCTCGCGGGTAAGCGGCTGCTTGAATATGGTCCAGGGGATGTGCCCGGGGTGGGATTGCTGATGCTGGCCCATGGGGCCGATAAAGTCATCTGCGTTGATCGCTTTCGCTTGTCGCAGCCTAACCAAAAACAAGTTGCAATCCTTCAGGCTCTTTTGGAAGAGCTCGATGATGACGCACGCCGACGTGCAGCAGGCTGTTTTGAAAAGGAAAATGAACCGCAATCTGGCCTTCGTCGGGATCGCTTAGACTATTTGGTGACAGCGAATGGACTCTCCGGTCTAGAGAACGAGATTGATCTCATCTATTCGCGCGCGGTGCTCGAGCATGTCAATGATCTGGATGCGACATTTGCGGATATGGCGCGTGCCCTCCGTCCAGGTGCCATCGCCATTCACGAAGTAGATCTGAAAAGCCACGGATTACACCGCGATAATCCACTTGATTTTTTAACCTGGCCAGTCTGGCTCTGGGATTTGATGTATTCTGAAAAAGGTGTTCCCAATCGTTGGCGTATTGATCGTTATCGACAGGCAATTGATCAGGTCGGACTGAAGGCAAAGTTGCTCGAACCGACGATGCTTGCGAATACGGGTGATATCAAAGAGGTACGCCCACACCTTGCTACGCCATTTCGTCATCTTGAAGATGACGCCTTAGCTTGGCTAAGTTTCTGGCTTGTTGCGCAAAAATGAAGATCCTGCACGTTCTGGACCATTCCATCCCGCTACACAGCGGCTATACCTTTCGCACAGCGGCGATCCTTCGTGAGCAACGTCGTCTCGGCTGG
>NZ_JAYESN010000213.1:0-5364 GCF_034860625.1 Lamprobacter sp. | reverse complement strand
CACGGTGTTGTCTCCACGCAGCTGGGCAAAGCCACTGCCATAAACAATCAGCTCCTGACCTCGGGTCACACGATCCGCGGAAAGCCCACTGATTACTACCTCTGTACCCAGCTCGATGCGGTAGGCATCGTCCCCAATCTGCGGTGGCACCCGCACATCGGTGACCACATTGCCGTTGTAGGGATCTACAAAAGCATGCACCAACTGGAAGTGGATGGGGCCCACAACATCGCTGCCGGCATCCATCCAGTCAAAGGGCAGGTCGAACCAGATCGCCCCGCCGCTGCCCGAGTGAACATCCGCGGCGTCTATGGTCCAGGTTCTGAGACCCCCGGCGGCACTGCGCGCCTGCAACATGACACTGGGGTGATAGCTGCCGCCACCGGCACTGAAACCGTCAAGGCCGGTACCGTAAAGCGTGACCCGCCGCTCATCCTCAGGCCGCGCGACCTTGCTCAGACCCGCTGGCGTGAAGCGCTCCAGGTGCAAGGGGAAGCTGACACTGTCGAACTCGATCAGCGGCGGAGTGCTGAGCAGATCGGCCTCGGTACGCAGGATGTCGGTCCCCGCAATCATGACTTTGGTACGCCAGTTGTAAGAGGCCCACAGCCACTGCGCCTTCTGCTTGGCGATACGATACACGCCCTGTTCGGCGAGCTGATGCCCCAGACGGTGCTCGGCAAACTTGATCATTGCGGCGATGTTGTCCACATTCTGCATACCACCGACAAAGCTGTTGATCGCCCCGCGCAGACTCGGCGGATCAGCAGACAGGTGATCCGCAGCGGCGCGGAACCAGCCCTGGTCGATAATCCAACGCACCCAGGCTTCGAGGAAGGCCTCGTCACCCATGGGAAGCAAACTGTTCATCACCGCGATCAGATGATCGGTCAACAGGCGATCAAGCAACACCGGCTGCAGCAGGCGGTACAGACTGCGCTGCTCGGGGTCATCGAAGGTAAAGAAGGGATCCACTGCCGGGGTGAAGATACTCAGGCGGGTGGGCATGAAGTGCGTGTTTTCGATCTCGGTTGCGGAGGCATTGTAGGCATACAGCAGACCCTGCTGCGGACCGATGTTATCCGCAGCCCAGGTGGTCAGTGAGGGTGCATGCAAGATGCGGTTGGTCATGCCGTCGCGCAGCTCATAGCGTGCGGGCAGCATGCTGTCGCTCTGGATCAGCAGCTTGCCGTTCATCACACCGGTGGCAAACACCGTGCCCTCACGGCCTGGCAGCACCTTGAAATCGCTTTGCTCCGCAGCGGGCAACACCGTCAGCCCCTCGCTCTGCGTGGCGCGGGTAGTGCCTGCAAAGTCAGCTGCGGAGAACACCACCGAGCCGCCGTCGAGCTGCCGCCGGAGCGCGTCCTGACTCGCCTGCACCGCCGCGGTGAAGGCACCCCCATATACGACTGACAGGTTGTCCGGACGCAGGTAGAAGGGATCGACGCGCAGTGCGGCCACAAACTCATCGATAAAGGCGCGGCCGTGATCGCGAATCGTTTCGCGCATGTGTGCTGGGGTCAGTCCACCACGCAGGTACTGGGGATCGATATGGTTGAGAATGATGTCTACCGCGGTAGCCTCGGGACTGAATTCCACCGAGGTCTGGTTCTCCAGCACGGTAGCCAACAGGTAGACCACATAGTCCTGGGTGCCCGGCATGAGCAGCATGACAAAGGCGCTGGCAAAGGGCGCATCGGGAACCGGAAGTTGCAGCGAGCCCGCGGCATTTGGCCGGTAGTCCTCAAACAGCACCGAGACTTCCACCTCTGACATGAGCAGCGGTGAAGGATCGGGCAAGGTCACGGTGGCGTTCAGCCAGCGTGCATCGGCCTCCCAGTCGAGCGGGGTCACCGGCTGCCACAGGCGGTCCAGCAGTTCGGACTCGTTGATAATGTCGCTCAGGCTACGCGTGGTGTCGAACACATAATCCAGCACCGCCTGCGCACCGGCCACACTGGCTGTGCTGTCATCCACACTGCTGAGCAACGTATTGATACCTGCATCAAAGCCCTTGCCCGGCTGCAGCGACAGCCGGTTGGCGTAGGACAACGCCACATCGTGCCGGTTGCCCAGCAGCGCACTGTCGTTGCCGCGGGCATTGAGCACCACCGTGGCCACAAACTCGCCGCGCTGGCTGACGTCCGTCTGGCCCAGCCCGTTCAGGCGATCGGTCCAGTAGTCCCAGCCGCCCGGCTCGGGCTCGCGGTCAAACACATTGATATACACCGAGCGCACAAAGTCACGGTTGCTGCCGGTCGCCGGGTACAGCGCCTGCGCCTCCGCGCTCCAGGCAAAGTCCCTGGCCAGATCGGTCAGTGAGCGCCCGCCCTGCAGCAACTGCTGTTGCCAGTACTCAAGACCGGCCACGTCCGGGGCGCGACCAAAAAATGCCAGGTACAGATCCGTCAGCAGCGCCACCTGTTGCTGCACCGCCCCCGAGGCCAGGCTGGACAGCGCCACCGTGGTCGGCGTGCTGGCGCCAAAGCGCAACTGCTCCACATTGGCCAGGGTGACCGTGGCCTCACCAAAGCGCAGGGTGTACTGCCCCGACGCGCCCTGCTCCACCGTAAAGTGGTTGGGGAAAGCCGGCAGCAGCAGGGTGTCTGTACCCCCGTGGCCGTCGATATGCGCGCTGCCATCCCCCTCAAGCGCCGCCGGCAGGCTGAGCACATCATTGCCCTGGGTGCCATCGGTGCGCGCCTCGGCCTGCTCGGCCGCCTGCAGTACCACCACGCTCTGCCCCGCCACCTGCAGCACGCCCATGCGCGGCTGACCGGTGGTGTTGGCCGCCACGGTATAGCCCAGCGTGGCACTGCCCGTGCCGCCAGCGCCATTCAGTTGCAGCCAGCTTTGCGCGCTGCTGGCGCTCCAGCTGCAGTCGGGGCCAGAGGCCGTGACGGTGAGCGCGCCGTTACTGGCAGCCGAACCTGCGCTGAGCTTGAGCGCAGAGAGCGTGTAGCTGCACTCGCCGTCCGGCGGGTCTTCCGGCCCGGTGCCACCACCGGAACCGGCGTCAATCTCTGCCAGCAGCGTCCAGGCCAGCGCGCTGAAGTTGGTCTGGCCGCCGGTCTCGCTGTGACCGCCGCTCAAGAACAGGCGGCCATCGGGCAACAGCGAGGCCGCCATGCCGCTCAGGTAAATACCGGCAGACAGACGCCAGCTGGTATCCGGCCAGGACAGCGTACCGTCGGCAGGGTCCATTACCAGCAGCGACACCCGCGTCTGCGCCCCGTCTTCCACCAGGCTGGTACCGATCAAATAGACCACACCGCGCGCAGCGTCCACCACCGGCGGATACAGCGCACCCCAGCTGGAATCGGGCAGTGGCGGCAGGCTCGACAGGCGCACGATGGCCTTGGTCGCAGGATCCACAGTGAACAGGGTGTATTCGGTATCGCTGCCTACCGCCCGCCGGGCCAGCAGCAGGTAGCGCCCGTCGGGCAGGCGCTGCGGCAGGGTGTAGTTACTGGCGCTGATGTGCCAACCGGTCTCGCCGGCAAACAGGCTGCTGCGCACCACACTGAAGGTATTGCTCGCCGAGTCGTAGCGCTCCACCTGCTCAATCGCATAACTGCCGAAAGGCTCCAGGCCACCCAGCACCAGGGCAGAGCCATCCGCCGCCGGCAGCACCACCGGCACGGCGCGCGGGGTATTGAGCGGTTGGGTGACGGTAAAAGCCCCGGTAGCCGGGTCAAACACCTCGGCAAACTGCGCGTTCTTGATGCTGTACCAACCGCCCGCCACCAGCACCCGGCCACTGGCCAGGGTAGCAGCGGAGGCATTCATACGCGGGTAGTTGAGCTGGCCCGTGGCAGTGAAGGTACCGGTCGCCGGGTTGAACAGCTCGGCGTTGCCATGCCCGGGCGCCACGCCCAGGTCCGCCGCACCGCCGGCAAGCAGATAGCGCCCATCCGCCAACTGGGCAAAGGCGCTGTAATCGTGGGTGTAGAGCATGGACTGCAGGCTGAAAGCCGCGGCACCGGGCGACCAGAACTCAGCCGAATCCAGCGCCGTAAAACCCACCCCGTGACCGCCGAACAGCGCCACACGCCCATCCGGCAGGGTCGCACTCCAGTGGCCCATGCGCGCCACGTTCATGTCCGGCCCGAAGTCCAGCGCCCACTGCGGCTGTACCGCCTGGGCACGCACGCCCACCGCAGCCAGCGCCAGCAGCAGCAGGAACAGACCCAGCACTGGCCCAAGCACCGGGCCAAATGCCCACCCAGAAAAAGCGCGCGACCGCGTCCCAGCAAGCATGCTCATACGTCCCCCCGGAACCCATGACCAGCGTGGCAAATTGTCTGCCATAAGCTAAGCACAAAGGGCCGGACGTTACCGCGATACAGATCAATAAAACCTTAGATCAGCTTGGGAATTAGTAGCATCGAAGTCGCGTTTACTGAGAATCATTGAGATAATTTACTTAGTTACTACGATATTTAGTCAGCGGGGTATCAGCTACCTCAACACAATGGGTCGTTTTGGGGACAGTTTACTTGTTTGTCAGGGGCAACAAGTAAACTGTCCCCGGAGATCCCAATCAAGCAGACGCTGATACAACGCATTGGCCGCAGGCAGCAGCGTCGCATTCTGCGGAGGATCGCTCAGCTGGCGGTTCGCACTGCGGAATGGGGGCGACCCCGCGTGCTCGGGCTGCAGTCTCAGGCACTGGCACAGTTGCTGCCAGCGTGGTGAATCCGACGCGCAGAGACGCTCGTAGGCTACGGGCAGCAAAGGCGTGCCGCTGGAAAGCAGCCGCTCGACCTCCCCGTAAACTGCCAGCCATTCCTCCAGCCAGTAATCCCAGGTCTGCGGGTCGTGGTGCAGGTACTGATGACCGCCGGCGGCCAGCCGCCTCTTGTCCAGACCAAACTCGTGATGGCCGAGCCAGCGCATGTACTGGCGGAAGAAAGGATCCTCACGCTGGTATTGGGACATGCGCGCGTGCTGGCGGCGCAAGGAAGCCACATGCTCCAGCGGCAGGCGGAATGGCACCAGAAAAACCGCCTGCGGAAACCACTCCATCAGAGCAGGCAGACGCAGCACATTGTTGTTGTTCTTGGACAGATACCGATGGCCGCCGCGTGCACGCTGTACTGCGCGCAGATAGTCGGCAAAACGCGGCCCCAACTCTGGCGGCGGCTGATGCGGCAAGAGGCAGTGCTCGCCGATATAGCGCTCGCCGTCGAGCGTACGCCAGAACACTTCGTCAAAGGCTTCAGGTGACTGTGCATTCACACGTATGCCGTCCCCGTGCGGCCGCTCGGAGAGCGGCAGCCGCCGCGGAGGACCGCGCAGCGCAGCCCAGGAATTGGGAGCGAGCACAAACGGCATATCGCCGTAACAGAGCGCAGCAAA
>NZ_JAYESN010000212.1:0-5372 GCF_034860625.1 Lamprobacter sp. | reverse complement strand
TTGCCGTTTGTTTCTGATCTTGATCGAATTAAATTTTCTCATTTGACTGATTATAAAGATTTAGTTACTGTCTATTATTATGAGTGTCGTCAAATTATAACTTTTCAAGGCCAAGCCCTTGTTTTATAAAGAATTCACTGATGATCGAAGTAACTTCTCAATAAGTCACGGCACGACCGCAGCCCGCTCACGGACGATGTCCGGCAAGGGCGGAATCATGCCGGTCTGCTCAATGCGGTCGTTGAGATAGTCCCAGAAGGAAATGCCCAACTTGCGGCAAGTCTTCTTCAAGCTAGCGAAGGTATCGCGGCAGCGTCGCCCGAGATCGCTACGGGTTCCGCCGCTGATCTTGCGCCATTTGACGTAGCCGCGGATGTCGTTCTCATTGCCGTTGGTATGCAGCGGGATGTCTGGACGCAGCAACACCAGCAGCAGTTCGCTCTGGTGGCGATGCAACCGCTTCAAGGTCTGGTTGAGGGCGGCGAAGGACGTCTTTTGGGTAAAGATCGCCTCGAAGCGCTCGCGCAGTGGGGCGATGGCCGCGGGATCGGGGTCACGCTGATACGCTTTGAGGTCCGCATAGAGCGTCCAGATCTGATCGCGCACACCCTGTTGATCGGCGCGCTGCGGCGCATTGAGCGGGATGAGCGTGTGGATCAGCCGCTCGGCATGTACCCAGCACAGGGCATGGAGCAGGATGGCGAATTGCCCAGCACCGTCGCTGACGATGACCAGCTCGCGTGAGAGACCGTTGGCTAAGAGCCCTCCCAACAAGGCGCCTTCGGTGGCGATGCGCTGGTGGCGCTCCTGGGTGATCCCCAATGCATGCAGGTGCTCATCCCAGGCTTTAACGGTGGTGAGTTCACGGATCGGGGAGGCCATCAGTGCCTCGCGCTTGGCTTGGGGAAGGCCCTGCTCGTGCCAATACGTCAGGGCCTCTGCGTTGCAGTTGTAGCGAGGCTCACCGGCTTGCAGCAGGGTGAGGAAGTTGATCCGGCTCTTGCTGTCGGTGCTGCTGAACCAGGCAAAGAGGTCATTGCCGATCTGGGTGACGTCACCGTTGCGGCCCTGATGGCGAGCGCCGGAGTCATCGACCGTGATGCAGGGGCTGACCGCGAGGCCGACCTTGAGCAGGTCGTCCTTCTCGGCAAAGAACGCCTCGTTGTGGCCACTGAGTAGGGCGTCGATCTGCCCGACCGAGAGGTCGATGCCCCATTCAAGCAGTTGTTCACGCAGCAACGGCTGGGTGACGTGACAGTGATGGTACTGGTAGAGCACATAGGCGCGCAGGCCGGTGCCGAAGTGCCCGCCCTGCAGGGTGCTCGGCAATTCGCCGCACAGCCACTCGCCCTGCGGGGTTTGCCAGACCTCAAGGCGGTAGCGGGTGTTTGCGCTTGAATCTTGAGATCTTGCACCACGACGTCGCGATAGCCCTTGAAGCGTGAACCCGGCGGGGGTGGCTGACTTGGTGGGATGCGGCAGTCTTCGTGAACGCTCAGCTGCGCAGTTTTGGCGCGCTTGCTCGAGCCCGGGCGCTTGCGAGTGCCTTGGGATTTGTCCGCGTCGTCCTGCTGCTCATTGCCTTGTCCGGCTTTCTGCTCCATCCCGCTGGGCTTGAAGCGCGGCTTGCCTTGCTCGCCCTTGAGCCTCGCGATCTCATCGCGCAGTTGCTGGATGGTCTCGGCCTGCTGCTGGGTCTTCTCGGCCAAGGTCTCGATCAGGCGCACCAACTCCTCGATCAGCGCTGTGCGCTCGGTCTCGGGAATGGGCGGGAGTTCGATCATGGCAGCTCAGGCAGGGAGTTCACAGGGCAGGGAGGTGGGTGTCTGGTCGCCATGTTAACGCAGCAGCGGCTCCCGGTTGCCATGACTTATTGAGAAGTTACTAATCGAACCGCCCTGGCCCAAGCCGTGGAACGTTTCACAGACAGGATGTCACTGCGGGCGCGAGGCATCGAGTACCCGTCAGCGAGCGCTACACAGTGGTGGGTGCTGCAGAGTGCTCCCCCATCCCGGCGGCGCCCTGCCCCCGATCCCCGTCGGTGGCTCGGGCTGGCTGATCGCACCTCCGATCTGCAGCGATCAGTTGCTGACTCTCGCGGCAGAAGGACCACCCGCGCACGTGTGAAGCCGCTCAACAGGAGGCCATCGAAGCGAGTCTTAACATTGTAAAACCGACACGATGATGTTAGTTTTTCAAGGATGTTAGTGCGTCACCTCAGCACCCTCCTGCATGAACGCCTGGACCAGTTCCCCGCGGTGGCGCTGCTGGGTCCGCGGCAGGTGGGCAAGACCACCTTGGCCCGTGCCATCGAGGACGTGCGGCCCAGTCTTTATCTCGACCTCGAATCACCACCGGATCGCGAGAAGCTGTCGGACCCGGTCGATTACCTCTCCCGTCATGCCGATCGGCTGGTCATCCTCGATGAGATCCAGCGTGTCCCGCAGCTGTTTCAACCGTTGCGCGGTTTGATCGATCAGGGACGGCGCCAGGGGCGCGTGGCCGGCCAGTTCCTGCTGCTCGGCTCGGCCTCGATCGACCTGCTGGCTCAGTCGAGCGAGACCCTTGCGGGGCGGATCGCCTATGTCGAGCTAACACCCTTTGACGTGCTGGAGGTCGCGCCGCAGGCGCGCGAGACGCTCTACAGCGCTCTTTAGGCGGTGCTTTTATGTTGGGGTCGCGCCGCAGGCGCGCGAGACGCTCTGGGTCCGCGGCGGCCTGCCCGAGAGTTTCCTCGCCCGCAGCGATCGGTCCAGTCTGATCTGGCGCGAGCAGTTCATTCGCACCTATCTGGAACGCGATATCCCACAGTTCGATGCCCGCACCCCTGCGGAAACCTTGCGCCGTTTGTGGACCATGCTGGCTCATCATCAAGGCGGGTTGCTCAATACCGCGCAGTTCGCCCGCGGGCTCGCGCTCGATGGTCGCACGGTTAACCGTTATCTGGATCTGTTGGTTGATCTGTTGCTGGTGAGGCGCTTAGCGCCATACCACGCCAATGTTGGCAAGCGCTTGGTGCGCTCACCCAAGCTCTACATCCGTGATGCCGGCTTGGTGCATGCCCTGTTGCGGTTGCCGGATCACGAGGCGTTGCTCGGCCATCCGGTGGTGGGCAACAGTTGGGAAGGCTTTGTGATCGAGAACCTACTCGGCTGCGCCCCGGATGGCACCCAGGCGAGCTTTTACCGCACGGCGGTCGGCGCCGAGATCGATCTGTTGCTGGAATTGCCGACCGGCGAGACCTGGGCCATTGAGATCAAGCGCGGGCTCGCGCCGACCCCGGAGCGTGGCTTCCATCACGCGCTCGAGGATCTCCAGCCCGCTCAGGCCTGGCTCGTTTACAGTGGCGAGGAGCGTTACCGAAAACCGGGCGGGATCACGGTCATTGGTCTGCGCGAACTCTGCTTGACCCTTCAGGCGTTGGCCTGAGCGAAGACCGCTGATCGCCGATGAGCCGTCCACCACCCCAGCCCCTCCCCGTGCCGCCCCCGATCGACTGGCTGCCCTGGTGTCTCAGCGACTCGGTCGAGCGCTCGCCTCATCTAGGCGCCCTGCTCTAGCACCGGCGAGTCCGGCGAGTCCGCATGCGGATTCGAGCCACGCCACATTCGCGATCGCCTTCGGCAAGGCCATCAGTGGCTCGGAGAACGCAGACTGCGGCAGCGCGTCGCGAATCAGCTGCGCCATCGCGCAGGCTTGTGCTAGATCGCGCGGCTTCTTGGGGTGGACCTAAAGCGCCGATTGACATCAGCCAGAAAAAGCGTCAATACTTTGTATATCTAAGCGATATACAGGAATACCGCCATGCGCGATGCTGCGATCAACCTCAGAGCCCTGCCCGAGCAGCGAGATCTCATTGATCAGGCGGCTTCGGCGCTGGGTAAGAACCGCTCGGACTTTATGCTAGAAGCCGCCTGTGAGCGCGCCCAATCCGTGCTGCTTGACCGAATCTTTTTCAGTCTTGATACGGATAAATTTCAGCAATTCATCGCGTTGCTCGACGCACCACCGACACCCAATGTGGGCCTGGAACGGCTGATGGCGATCAAGGCACCCTGGGATTGAGCCGACATGGCCCAGGCCTGTTGCGACCGCAACCGTTGTCGGCCGAACACCAGTTTGGGGATTTTTCCTGCGGTGAATCCTCGCTCGATGAGTGGCTAAGACACCGGGCACTGCCGAACCAGACTTCAGGAGCGAGCCGAACCTTTGTGGTCACCCGTGACACGGGTCATGTCATGGCCTATGACGCTTTAGCCGCCGGCACGGTGTCGCATCAGAACTCGCCCGGGAAGATACGACGCACTATGCCAGATCCCGTGCCGGTTCTGGTGCTCGCCCGTCTGGCCGTTGACCAACGCCTACAGGGACAACACATCGGCGCTGCCTTGCTGCAGGACGCTTTGCAACGCGCCGTATCGGTGGCTGAACAGATCGGTGTGCGTGCGCTGATGGTGCACGCCCTTAACGAGTCGGCTATCAAGTTCTACACACACTACGGTTTTATCGCATCACCGGCCAATCCCATGACGCTCATGCTGCCGTTGCACTCGCGAAACAGGTAGTCCACGCCCCGCACCCGCTTCTAGCGCATCCCGTAGGCATAGGTGCGGCTCTGGTCTTAGGGGATTTACAGAAACATCTATACCAAGCAGTCGGGCTTGATCAGGATATCCCACTTCGGCAGATCGGGGTTGCGCAGTAGCCGCGCTTCGACCTTGCGTATTCCGGCCCATCGTGACCGCTCATTCCGATCGAACGTGACCGCGGATTCCGGCGGAACGTGACCGCCAATTCCGATTGATCGTGACCGATTTCCGGTGTCTTTCCGGAATCACCGGTCACGATCCCGGAATGGCCGGTCACGATCCCCGGAATCGATCGTAGAGCGCTGGATTTCTTCAATCTTTTCGGCATGTCTGTGGTTTTTGCAACCACCGGAGCAGAGCATGCCGACCAAGAGGAGTCCAATGCGTAAGATCACCGAAGTCCTGAGGCTGAAGTTCGAGGCCAAACTCAGCCATGCCAAGATCGCCCGAGCCGTGGGGCTCTCCAAGGGCGCGGTCAACAAATACGTCAGCCTGGCCCAGGCGCAGGGGCTCGGCTGGCCCCTGCCCGACGGTCTTGATGAAGCGGCCCTGCAGGCACGCCTGTATCCGCCGCGCACCGGCTCGGCGCGCTATCTCGAGCCCGATCACGCGCAGCTGCACACCGAGCTCAAGCGCAAAGGCGTCACCCTGCAGCTGCTCTGGAGTGAGTACGCCGAGGCCGCCGGCGCCCAGGCCTACCGCTACAGCCAGTTCTGCGAGCGCTACCGCCAATGGGTCAAGCGCCAGAAGCGCAGCCTGCGCCAAGTGCACCGCGCCGGCGAG